>JAPYQX010000163.1 GCA_029937135.1 Nitrospinota bacterium | reverse complement strand
TGGGTCTTTGCCCTGGTCTGTCAGATAATTTCGCGGCCGACGCCGAGGTGTAAGGCGCCTTTGAACGGGCGGTCGATGTATTTCGTACGTTAAACGCCAGGGTAAGTTCGCTTCCTTTCGACGCGGGAGCGCGCCTCCTCCACGTTAACCAGGTCGTCATACCTTGCGAGTTCGCCGAGTTCCACCGCCCGCTCTATAAGGAGCACCCACAAAACTATAGTGAATATACGCGAAAGCGAGTGGAAGAGAGCCTTGCGCGTGCCAATGTGGACGAGTATATCCGTGCGCAGCGCGAGCGCGAGATATTGCGCCGCAAGGTCCTCGCTCTTTTCGAGCAAACAGACATTCTCCTCATGCCCGCCCTGCCCTGCATCGCTCCACGGATCGATGACCTCAAAGCCATCATCAACGGAAAAGGGGTAGACTATTCGCTCTCTCTCACCCAACCATTCCTTACGCTGCATAATTTGACGGGTTTTCCGGCTATGGTCGTGCCCATGGGTTTTTCGAAAAAAGAGAAGATGCCCCTCTCCCTGCAGATCATCGGCAAACCCTGGGAAGAGGCAGAAGTTTTTCGTGTAGCTTACGCCTACGAGGAGGCAACCCCCGAACTGCGGACCCAGCACCCAGAGCTTGAATAAGAGAAAGGCCTCTGTGCATGGCGGATTATCAATTCGCCAGGCACACCCTATCAATCGACCTCGCCAAAGCATTCATTTTATGAGGGATTCATTTTTTGCGGAGCACACCTCCTAGAGCGCCTCCAAATCCTCGAGGATCTTTCCGACCTCTTCCCTTTCTTCGGGCGCGAGCGGCGCCAGGGGCGGCAGCGGATCGCCCACTTCGAAACCCTGGAGTTCGAGCCCCGCCTTGACGCAGGCGGCGAGGTTGTAGCGGGCAAAGGCCTGGTTGAGGCGCCAGAGGTCCTTCTGGAGGGCCATTGCCTCCTCCCATCGCTTCGCCGCGGCCAGCTCGTAGAGCCGCACGCTCTGCGCTGGGATGAGACAGGCCGGCCCCGCCATCCAGCCCACGCCTCCAATCATCATTACGCAGAGCGGGATGTGCGCCGAGGCGCTGAAGACGCCGAGGCGCCCGCCCACACGGTTGAGGAGGTCGAGGAGCCTACCCGTGTTTCCCGAAGCGTCCTTGAAGTATCGCACGTTGGGCACCTCGGCGAGCCGGGCCACCATCTCGGGGGTGAGGTCCCCCCGCTGGAAGTTCGGGTTTGTGTAGAGGACAATGGGCAGATTCACCCCCCGGGCGACCCGGGTGAAGTAGTCCTCCACCCCGCGCGCGGGGACGGGGAAGTAGGTTTCCAGGATGGCGAGGATGCCGTCCGCTCCCATGGCTTCGAACGCACGCGCCTGGCGGACGGCCTCGGTCGTGGCGGCGGCGGCCACCCCCGCCACGACCGGGACGCGCCCCGCCGCCGCCTCGATGGTGACTTCCACCACCCGCCGCCGCTGCTCCCAGGTGAGGTAGGGGAACTCTCCCGTGCTGCCCAGCGGCGTGAGGCCGTGGACGCCCTGTTGGATCAGATGGTCTACGAGGCGGGCGAGGACCTCCGACTTCACCTCGCCCCCTTCGTCCACCGGTGAAACCAAGTAGGGGAACACGCCCCGGAACGTCACTTCGGCCACCGACCTCTCCTTTACAATCGTCTTCAGGTAGAGCCTACAATTCGCCCCTTGGATAAACCGTAGGCCCACCAATGCCAACCAGGGAATGCCTTTGAGGGGCCCACCCCATTAAGCCTGGTTAGTCTCCAGCATGGCCAGCACATCGTCTGTCTGCGTCACCCAGCCGAGTTTCGACTCGAAATTGTAAAGGGTGGCTTGGCGGGTGAAGTCCGGCCCGGTGTGGTCCATTGCGTCCTCGACGAGGATGGGCCAGAACTCGCGAAAATAGGCCTCGCGCGCCGTGCTCTCCACGCAGACGTTTGTGGCCACCCCGGTGAAGATGATGTGGCGGATGTCTAGGCCGTTGAGTTGGTTTTCCAGCGTCGTGCCCGCGAAACCGCTGTAGCGGGCCTTCTTCACCACGAGGTCGCCCGGCTCGGGCTTGAGCTCGTCGATGATCTCCCATCCCCAAGTGCCCTCGACGATGAGCTTTTCGCGGTCCTGCGGTCGTTCCTTGATCATCTTGATGGCCATCTGTTTGCGGATGTTGGGCGACTGCGGCCCCCCGGCGTCGCTGAGGTCGGGCTTGTATCCGAACTGGAGATAACACACCTTCACACCAGCGGCGCGCGCGGCAGGCAGCAGACGCTGGTTGGCCGCGATCACACGGTTCGTGCGCGACTCGTCAATTCCCGTTCCCAAGTCGAGCATCCCGCCCTTCTTCGCGTAGGCGTTCTGCATGTCCACCACGATGATGGCGGTTCGAGCCAGGTCGATCTCCACGTCCTGGGGTCGCGCCTTGAGGATCGCCATGCGCCTTCTCCTTGAAGATCACGATAAAAAAATGTCCCCTCGCACGCTCTCGCCGAACAGCTCCTCCACCTCCAGCCGGCGCGGGGTGAGCCCCTGCTGGTGGGCATAGAGAACGAGCTTCTCCAGCGTCTTGCGGTTGCCCTCCATTCCGTAGGGCCAGAAATCCTCTCCGAAAATCTCCCGCGTCTCCTCCATCACCGCGGGCAGCAGGGGCACGCTGGCCGAGAGAGCACCATAGTCTTGGATGTTCTCCAAGGCGAGGGCCTTGGCCTCGCACAAGGCGCGGTAGAGATTGCGAAGCGCCCATGGCGCGCGCCGGTGGACATCGGCCCGCACCACGGCGCAATGCATGATGGGATACACCCCCGTGCGGCGGTAATAGTCGACCTCGGCCACCTTGAAATCCTCGAACAGCCGCCGCACCCGGGGCGAGCCCTGCCTGTAGCACGCTGGCACCTGGTGAATCAGCGCAGCATCCACGGCCCCGGAATCGAGCATGCCGGAGAGAGTCTCGCCCTCTTGCATGGTGCGGATCCGCATCCCCGCAGGATAGCGCAGGGGGACGCGCGGCTCGCTCTCCTGCACCCAGTCCACCGAGAGGATGTCGAGTCCGTACTCTTCGGCCAGGATTCCGATGATCCACACGAAGGCTGTTTGCCCCCACTCGCGGATGGCGATGCGCCTCCCGCTCAGTTCCTCGGGCCGTTCAATCCCCGCCTCATTGTTGACGTACACCATCGAATGGCGGAACACCCGGCTGGGAAAGGCGGGGAGGCCGACAAAGGGGCTTTCCCCCTGGCCTAGAAAGAAGCAGTGCGAGCCCATGGACATCTCTGAGACCTCGAATTCCTGATAGCGGCACATGCGGTAGAAGATTTCGGGAGGATAGAGGGTGAGGCAGGTGAGATCGATCCCCTCCGGGCGTACGCGGCCCGAACGAAGGGCTTCGGTTCGGTCGTAGGGGCCGAAAGCGCCCGTGAGGGTCAGCATGTGCTCTTCCCCCCTAGCGGTCGATGACGCTGCGGTATTCGGCTGATGGGGTATGTTGGGCGGGCCAGTTCATCCCATCCTCGAAGCGGGCGAAAACGCTGGCATGGCGGGCGAAGCCCCCCTCCAGAAGTGCGACCGAGACAATCTCCACGATGGCAGCGTCGTCATAGCCCGACTCGCGCAAGGCCCGGAACTCCATGTCCGTCATCTGCTCGTTGAGGGTCAGCTTTCGCGCCACGCGGAATACGGCCTTCTCTGCCTCGGGGAGATCGGCGTTCTCAAAATCGTGAAGTTTCTCCACCTCCTCGGGGTCCATCTCCATGCGGTGGATCAGGTCGGTCTTGTGGAAGTTCACGCAGCGAGGGCAGTCTGAGGCCACGGCGCACACCATGGCGATGCGGTTGGTCAGATCGCGCGGCACATGGCCTTTCACCACCTCGAGTTGCTTCTGCAGCTCCCACCACGCCTTCAGGAGGCCCGGCACTTGGGCAAAGAAGCCGAACAAGGGACCCAGCCAGCGGGGGTCTTTCATTCGGCAGATTTCTCCATAGACTTTCTCGACTTCCTCGCTTCCTTCGCCCGGCTTGACCAAGCGCACCACCTCAAACCCAGGCTGGCTCATCGGTTGACTCCTCCTATGCTCCGCAATAATTGGATCTCCAAAAATTCAATGCTTTTGAAATCTGATAAAAATCCCATTCAAACAGAAATTTAAGACTCGATCGTGTATTTGGACAGGACGCGATATATCGTTTTAGCTATCTGCATGACACACATCATGCCACGACGAGACCTGCACAATCGACCTCGCCAAAGGATTTATTTTATGAGGGACCCAATTTTTGCGGAGCACAGGTGTTTTGACCGATTCCCCATCAAGCTCGAAGAATTTTTGATTAACTCCTCCATGAGGCGGGGCAGAACTAATTGTCACCTGCAGCATTCAAATTCGCACATTCATGACAACACAAATGACAATATATATTTACAGGCAATATTTCACCCAAAACATGAGGAATTTATCTGCAAAGACCTCGCGTCTCATCTCGTCGGTAAACCTACGGCCTCCCTACTTCATTTCGTCCTCGGATAGCCTGCCGATAGCCCTCAAACACACCTGATGCGTATCTAAGGCAGGTTGCCCTACGAGAAAAAGTTCAAAAAAAATTTTGGTTGGCCGTTCGCCTCTGACTCACACCTATGTCGTCAAGTTCCTTCGCGCTAAATCGGGAGGGCAACCCCTCATTTCAATCTTCGTGGCCTGGGCGTCGTAGATGGATAGGGTTCTTGCGGCTATTTGGTGGTCATCGGGTAAGTTTATTTCCCGGCAAATCAGGACGGCATATATCCAGATCCTGAGAACGACTCTCCCCTTCCCCTGTCCTAAAAATCAGGTGTCTGTTTTACTGTCTATTGGTGAGCCACAACCGCATACAATGAGATACAGAGGCATATAGACCCAAAAGCAGAAAACCCACGCCAACACTCAACAATCGAGCAAGCACGCGGGTTTCCAAAAACGATTTAGAGGGATTTCGAGTCCACTGCGTCTACCAATTCCGCCACTCCGGCAACGGAACATTCAATACCCGGCAACTGCGGAGCGGTCACCTATTCCCTGAAACTCCCTACGGAAACGGACCGAACGCCAAGCGAAATCATAGACGCGGGTGAGCCGGGTTGCAACTCAGGCGGCAATATCGATATGGTTTTCCACTAAATTTTCGGATCAGTATCCAAAGGCGGCCTAATCGCCTGAGCACCTAACGGAGAAGGGCGCAAAATTGTCCCCGAGGAGCCGCCACGCGTCATTTGGTTTTTTCCATCACGCTGGAATCCTGGCTCTATATTTGGCGCTGACAATCGGGATGACCTATCCCATCGTTCTCAATTTGAACTCGGACCTCTCCGCATACTCCGCTGACGGGCATACGTTCTACTGGCTCCTCTGGTGGTTCAACAAATCGATTGTGGATTTGGGCGCTTCGCCGCTCTATACGAACCTGCTTTTCTATCCCGATGGCGTGAGTTTCGCCAACCATGTCCTGACGCCATTCACCGGATTTCTTGGAATTCCCCTGCAACGGCTTTTCGGCCTGACAGCCGCCTTCAACCTGATCTACATGCTGACCTTCGTACTCTCGGGCTACGGGGCCTATCTGCTCGTCCTCCATATCACCAAGGACCGGTTCGCGGCCTTTCTCGCAGGCGTTATTTACTCCTTTTCTCCCTTTCATGTACTTCACACGCAGTTTCATCTCGACCTCGCCAACATCCAGTTCATCCCTTTTTACGCGCTCTTCTTAATCAAACTCGCTGATCGCCCTCGGGCAGCAAACGCCATATGGGCGGGAACCTTTATGGGGCTAACCGCTCTTTGCAGTTGGAATTATTTTGTATTCGAACTTATCTTCACCCTGATATTTGTCGTCCATACCTGGGTCCATGACAAGGAAAAAGTCCTGAACAGGGAGTTCGCTCTTTCCTTGGCGGGCACGGGGCTCACCGCTTTTATCTTCATCTCTCCCCTTTTGGTCCCGATGCTCATCGAGCTTTGGGGCGGCGCCGTGGAGCTCAGCTTCCAGTCGAGCGGGGGTGGGGCGAGAGGATATTCCGCCGATTTGGCGGCCTTCTTCATCCCCTCCAACCTCCATCCCCTATGGCGGGATTTCCCCAGCCCAAAAGGAATTTACGCCGCCCTCACAGGGGCCTCCCCGGAGAAAACAATATTTTTGGGATATACGCCTCTCCTCCTCGGAATCGCCGCCGCCTTCCGCATTGGGTGGATTCGCACGAGATTCTGGATCATCACCTTCTTCGCCTTCATGATACTGGCCCTGGGGCCGGACCTCCAGATATTTGGAGAGGAATACCTCGGCTTCACCCGCCTCCCCTACAACTGGTTTATTCAAAAAACCCCTCTTTTGCGCGGGGTGCGAGTCCCCGCGCGGTTCGCGGTGATGTGTATATTTTCGCTATCCATCCTCGCGGGCTGGGGCCTGAAATCACTCGGCGATGTCATCAAACCCGCCCTTAAACCCTTCGCCGCGGCCGCCGCCGTAATCCTGGTGCTTTTTGAGTTTGCCGCTCCCCCCGCCACCTCCGGAATCGGCAACTTGCCCTACCCCTACCGGAAGATTGCCCGGGACCGGGAAAGCTACGCGCTGCTGGAAGTCCCGGTTGCCCTCCCCCAAAACGTACGCCACTATATGATCTATCAAACAGTCCACCAGAAACCGATTGTCTCCGGCGAGTTGGCCCGGATACCCGCCAGCGCCTGGAAATTCATCATGAGAAACCCCTTCGTCAGACTTCTCCACTATCCCGGGCGAATCACCCCATCTCTCCTAAGCACCAGGCCCACGG
>JAPYQX010000162.1 GCA_029937135.1 Nitrospinota bacterium | reverse complement strand
GCCCTTTACGGTTCCGGCCGGGCATTTTTACGAGTTCGATTTCGCCGGGATTGTAAAAGGGCATGACGCTGTCTCCACTATAAAGAATGTGCTCCGAATAAAACCTGCCCGGTCCGCCGGGGGTCTTTCACGATAAAACGATAGCTTCGATGAAACGATAACCGCCTTCGATTTCATGGCAATGGAATTTATGGGTGGTTTACGTCTTCGGCTCGATCTCGCCCGCCGCCTGCATATCGGCGAGCTTGAGGATGCGGTAGATGTAGTCGTTCAACGGGGTGTCTATCCCGGCCTCCTTGCCGAGGCGGGAGGCGGCACCGTTCAGGGTTTCGATGTCGAGGCGGCGGCCGGCCTCGAGATCGTGGCACATGCTCCCCTTGCTGGCGGGGTTTTGCTCGTCGAGAAAAGCGTAGAGCTTTTCGTCGGTGCCGTCCGGTATTTTCACCCCTCGCGCGCGGCCGGTCTCGTAAACCTCGCGCATGATTCCGCGCATCATCCCGCGCGTTCCCCCGTAGGCCATGATCTCCCCGATCGGGGAACGGGTGAGAGCGGTCATGCCGTTCACGGCGCAGATGAAAAGAAATTTCGTCCAGAGCTCGGCCTGGATGTCCTCGGTATACTCGGCGTTGATCTCCATGCGTTTCAACTCGGCCAGAATTTCCTCCCCGTGCGGGCTGGGGCCGCCCGCCAGCCGGCCAAAGACGATGCGGCGCGGCCCGCCGATCTGCTTGATGACGCCTGGCCGCTCGACGGAGGTGAGGATGTAGGCGGTGCCGCCCATGACGTAATTTTCGCCGTAGGCGGCGGCAAGCTTTTCTTCGTTGTCCACCCCGTTCTGGAGATTGATGATGACGGTTTCGGGACCCACCATGGGCGCGATGGCGGGGATGGCGGCGTCGTTGGCAATCGTCTTGACGGCGTAGAAGATAACGTCGCAGGGTCCGGCCTCCGCCGGGTCGTCGGTGGCGAAGACGCCCTCGGTCGTGAAGGGTTCGGGCGCGGCGCAGTCCACCCTGAGCCCTCGCTCCCGGATGGCTTTCAGGTGCTCGCCGCGCGCGATGAAGCGCACGTCCCCGCCCGCGCGATGGATCATCCCTCCGAAGTAGCCGCCCACCCCGCCCGCCGCCATCATTCCAAAGCGCATGAAATGCTCCTTATTAAAATTTTAGTTAAAAACGATTATCTGCGTCCCGCCGCTTCGGGATTGATGACGTTGATGGGCGCGCCGGCCTCGTAGGCGATGATTTGATCGAAAATGTCGGTGAACTGTAGCTCATACTCATCCCGGGAGACATAACCGATGTGGGGGGTGCAGACAACGTTTTCCATGTTGATGAGGGAATCGCCGGTGTCCCGGAGGGGTTCTTCCTCGTAGACATCCATGGCGGCCATGCCGGGACGGCCGTCGCGCAGGGCACGCGCGAGGGCGCCCACTTCGATGATCTGGGCGCGGCTGGTGTTCACAAGGAGCGCGGTGGGTTTCATGCGGCTGAGATCGGCTCCGGTGACGATGCCCCGGGTCGAGTCGTAAAGGCGCACATGGAGCGAGATGACATCGCTCTCCTCGAAAAAAGTCTCCTTGCTGGCCGCCGTCCGGTAGCCGTCGGCCTCGGCGCGGGCGCGGGAGGCTTCACTCGCCCACACCAGGATATCCATCCCGAACGCCGTGCCGTAGCCCGCGACGGCGCCGCCGATCCGGCCGTAGCCGAAGATGCCGAGGGTGCGGCCTCGCAACGTGCTGCCGACGCCCATCTGCCACCGGCCCGCCTTGAGTGAGGCCATTTGTTGGGGGATTTGCCGCATCGCCGATATGATCAGTCCCCACGCAAGCTCGGCGGTGGCGTAGGAGGGCGTCCCCGGATGCTGGCTCGATGAGAGGAGTATCCCGAGGCGGGTGCATGCGCCGAGGTCGATATGGGGGTATACGCTTCGCTGGCTGATGAGTTTCAGGCGGGGCAATCGCTCGAGCAGGGGAGCGCGGATTTTCGTGCGCTCCCGGATGAGGACGAGCGCCTCGGTGTCTTTCAGGCGCTCGGCGAGCGGGCCCACCTCCTGAACGTGATCGTTCCAGACGGTGACCTCGTTGCCGGCAAGTTTTTCAAAACACTTGAGGGTGCGCAGTGTGTCGAAATAGTCGTCCAGTATGGCAATTTTCATTTGGCTCCCGCACCGGAGCGGCCCCCGTGCCGGGACGGCACGCTCAAGGCCGGCGCATCAGGATTTCGATCCGGCGGTTCCGGGCGCGTCCCTCGGCGGTATTGTTGTCCGCGGCGGGGCGGTGAAAGGAGTAGCCCGTGGCCGAGAGGCGCCCCGGTGAGACGCCCTGAGTCTCCAACCGGCGGACGACGGCGATGGCCCGCGCCGAGGACAGCTCCCAGTTCGTC
This sequence comes from Nitrospinota bacterium, assembly GCA_029937135.1. GTDB lineage: Bacteria > UBA8248 > UBA8248 > UBA8248 > UBA8248 > UBA8248. The sequence continues at coordinate 4,412 of JAPYQX010000162.1, read as the reverse complement.
GGGTAGCGGCGGGCGAGATCGCCCGCGATGGGCAGGTTGTCGGTGTGACCCTCCACCCGGACCGTCCGGCCGGGCTGGCCCTTGATGGCCGAGGCGATGCGATCGAGCGCATCGAGGCCGCCTTCCTTGATCGACGCGCTTCCCACATCGAAAAGAAGGAGGTCCAAGATTTTGATCTGGAAGGTTCCCTTCTTTTTGCTGAGGATGGTGAGCTGGTTTTTGTATTTTCGGGAAAGCGCGGCAAGTGAGTCTTCAAGCCGTTTCGCGCGAAGGGCCTCCTCGCGGGCCTTTTGGGAGGTTGACCGCGCCTGATCGAGGGCGGTGCGCCGCTCCTCCTCGGAGACATTGAGCAGGGCGCTCACCTTTGCGAGTTTTTTCAGGTTCGACTCGGCGGTGGACGACTCCCCGGCGAGAGCGGAGCGGAGCTGGGCCCTCTCGGCCTCGAGGCGGGCGCTTTTCTCCCGCTCCTGGTCGATGCTGGTCGCACTCTTTTTGATTTTACGCTCCGATTCCTCCCGCACCCCGGCCAGATTGGCTTCGAGCCGTGCTGTTTTCTCCTGTTCGCGGGTGGTATCGGCCTCACTCTTCTTGAGCCGTTCCGCGACGGATTCCAACCGCTCCACGACGGCATCGCGCGCCTTCTTCGCCCCGGTGAGGGAACTCTGAAGACTGGCCATCTCGGCCGCCCGGCGGATGGCGGCTTTGTTCAGGTCTTCGACCTTGGCCTCCGCCGCTTTCATAACCTCCTCGGCCTGGGTCTTCGCCTCCCGCTCAAAGGCGAGGGCGGTCTTTTGTTCCTCACCGGCGTCGGAGAGGGCGGCCTTCGCCTTGCCGAGCTGTTCTTTTTGGACGGCTATGGTCTGGCGCTGCTTGACCGCGAATATCAGGGCTTCGGAGTGGTCGGTTTTGCGGGCCTTGAGATCCTCCCGGGCGGCGTCGAGGGCTTTGCCGCGATTGATGGACTCGCGAGCGAAGTAGCCTCCCCCGGCAAGCAGTAAAATGATGAGTATCCAGGCTAGTGCGCGATTTCCCATGACAAGGCGCCTCATCTGAAATAAAGTGAAATAATGGAGTGAACTGAGTGATCCCCCCTCCGGGTCATTCTGGTTGCATTCTCTTATCTTAGGACAATTTCGGAAAAAGGGGGCGCAAATCTTCACGATTTAATCCGCGGCCTCTTTTATCCACAGTTTCTAATTACCCGCACCCATTACCCGCATCGGGGAAACGCCATCGGGTAGCTGTGCAGGCTCTGGAAACCCTCCTTGGTGACGATGCCCAGGTCGCCGATCTGGAGGCCGCGGCCCTCGGCGTCCATCGGATTGGGCTGGACCACCATCACCATGTTCTCCTCGTAGCGGAAGTCCGCGGGGGGAAGGGCGTAGCCCGAGCCGCGGATGCCGATAGAGGGCTGAACGAGGTCCACCCCGAAACCGTGCGCGATCGAGTCGTAAATTTCAAAACCCCGCTCGGGGATGACATCGACGGCATCGAGGATGTCCCCGACCGGGGCGCCGGCCTTCATCGCGCCGGTCACGCCCTCGAAGCAGGCCATCGCCGCGTCGAAAAGTGCGCTGTAGGGAGGCGTCGGGTCCGCCGCGACCGTGAAAGGGCGGAGCACCTGGGCCGCGTAGCCGTAGTAGGCGGCGCTGACCTCGGTGAGGACGATGTCGCCCGCCTCGAGCTTGCGCCGCCGGGGGTTTTGCCAGGGCAGCGGAGTTTCGGGAGCGGTCATGGGCGTGGCGGTGACGAAGTGGACCATCTGCTCGCCGCCCTCTACGCGGAAGGCGGCGGCCATCCGCCCGGAGAGTTCAATTTCCGAGATGCCGGGACGGGCGAACTCCTCGCAGGCCGTCATCGAGAGATCGCTCAGGCGGGCGGCCTCCTTAAGCCAGGCGATCTCCTCGCCGCTCTTGATGATCCGCATGTCGCGGAACCTGGCGGAAACGTCCACCCACTCGGCTTCGGGAAATTTCTCCTTGAGATAGTCCATGTGCTCGAAGGGGATGAGACTTTTGAAGCGTGGATTGATGCCGATGAGGCCGATTCTCCCCGCGCCGAGATCGAGGGTGTCGAGCTGGCCGGCCATCACCTCGGGGTTGCCGTAAGCGCCGTGGCGCACGTCGTCGAATATCGCGATTCCCCGCGCGTTGTGGAGGTGGTTGTAGAGCCCGACGAAGAGGGAGGGGTCGCCCTCCTTTGGAAAGATGAGGTAGGCGTGGTTGAAGTCGCGGTAGCACGACAGCCAGAAGATATTAGCCTGGGCGTTTCGATTCGAGCCGCTGAAGCCGTAAAGGAGGAGGGCGTCGAGGCCCTCGGCGTCCATGAGTCCCCGCGCGAGGCCGTGGCGGCGGGACATCTCATCGTCCGAAAACCGGGGGTAGTAATCCTCGCTCATGGCGGGCTCCTGTCGCGGGCCGGGGCCCAAATCGAGATTGAGGGTCGAGACCGGGGCCGGGAAAGTGCTGTTGTGTCTGGTGGGTCAGGATACCTCGTACGCCCGGCGGCGAAAAGGCCCGGCGCGGAAGCGCTAGGAGAGAAAATTCCAGAGGCCCCGGACGAGGAGAAGGCTCGCCACCCCGAAGAGGCCCGCGTTGACCAGCCTGAAGAAGCGCTCGGTCGAGAGTCTCTCTCGCAGCCGGACGCCCGTCCAGAATCCCGCGTAGACGGGAACGAGGGCGAGCGCGGCGCGTGTGATCGCGTGTGGAGTATATTCGCCGCTGACGGCGTAAGTCACGATGGCGCCGCCGACGGTGAGGGTGTTGAAAGCGTTGATGAGGAAGATAAAAGCATTTTTGGAGAGGCGGAACATCGTGAAGTAGATGATGCTCACCGGGCCGGGGAGGTTGGCCATCCCCGCCAGAAAGCCGGCCAGTATCCCGCAGCCCGCCCCGATACCCCGCCGGGCGGCGGCGCCGAGGTTGCTCATGTCCGGCAGATAGCGCTGGACGCCGAGATAGGCGAATACCACCAGCCCGATGACGAGGCGGACGAGCTCCGGGTTCCCGCTCCTGAGGAAAAGCACCCCGAGCGGGACGCATGCCGCCCCGACGATGAAATAGGGGAGCATCTGGCGGAGGCTCCGCCACTCGGAGAAATCGCGGCGCACGTTGTCGATATTGGTGAGCACGACGGAGACCGAGATCATCACCACCGCGTCCCTCGGCCCGAGGATGAGCGAGAGAAAGGGAATTGAGAACGCGGGAAGCCCGAAGCCGATGCTTCCCTTGAGGAGGCCGCCCAGGAAGAGGATCAGGGCGACGAAGCCCCACTCGATTTCACTCATGCGGGAAGGTCTTTCCTTGCTAGCTGGCGGGGGAGGTTTCCTCGATGGAATCTCCGGGATGAATCACGCCGCCTTCCAGCACCTCCGCGAAGAGGCCGCAACGGTGAATCAGGGAGGAGAGGATCGGCTTGCCGATGACCTCCTCAAGATGCTTGCAGGGCTCGTTGAGCATTATTCCGCGCAGGGTGACCCCCCCTGCCCGGAACGTCCGGCCGACCAGGTGAGAGAGCGGCGCGCCGCGCGTGATGAGGTTCATGCGGCACTCCTCGGGCGCGAGCGCCTTGTTGTGGTCGCGGAGGATGGTCGCAAGGACCTCGCTCTCGAACAGCGTCACCTGCCGCTTGGGGCCTTCGTTCTTCGAGAAAAAACCGATTCCCTTGAAATAGCGGTCCCCCTCGATGCCCTTTCCGGCAATGGCCCGCAGCTCGGCGGCGGTCTCCATCGGGACTGACGCCTCGGGCGCGAAATGAAGCGATGTCACCTCCCCCTTCCACATCGTGGCTCTCCTCTCGTCATGTTTTCATGAATCCCCATCGAACGGAAGGAAAGATAGATCAAAAAGCGGCTCTATGGAAGGTCCAATTTATGTTAAATTAATAGAGTCACTATTGCGTGCGGTCTTAACCGGAATTCACCGGCTCCGCCTGTCCGTATTTGCTGGTATCCGCCGGTATTTGGGCGTATCTGCCGGTATCTGGAGAAATCATGGTTTTTTTCAGCGCCGCTGGGGCGGGAAGTATTCATGAGCGCATCTACGAGTCCATCCGGGCGGCCATTCTCGCGGGGGGGAGCGCACCGGGCGGTCTCCACCGGGCGTGCGTCTGCCCGCGAGCCGCGCTCTCGCCTTGGAGGCGGGCGTCTCGCGCAACTCCGTCCTCTCGGCCTATGACCAGCTCATAGCCGAGGGCTATATCGAGAGCCGCCGGGGGGCGGGGACATTTGTTGCCCCGGAAATTCCGGACGACATCGCGGCCCCGGCCAGCGCCGTCAGGGCGGGCAACGTGGGCAACGCCTCGAGCCCATTGCGGGCGGCTCCGCCCTCGCTCTCGGCCTACGGGAATCGCGCGGTCCACGCGTCAGCCGAACTCCCCGCGCCCCGCCCGGTACCCCTTCGTTATGATTTTCG
>JAPYQX010000497.1 GCA_029937135.1 Nitrospinota bacterium | reverse complement strand
CCTTCGAGGAGGTGGCGGTTCAGGCCGCCTACATCGAGCGCGTCTCGCGGGATCTTTCGCTTTCCAGGCCCGTCAAAGTAGTCCTCGACGCGGGAAACGGCGCGGGCGGGCTCGTCGCGGCGAAGGCCCTCAGGGCCATCGGCGCCGAGGTGGACGAGCTTTTCTGCGAACCCGACGGCACCTACCCCAACCATCATCCGGACCCCACCATCCCGGCCAACCTCGAGGTCCTCATCGCCCGCGTCAAGGAAACCGGCGCCGAGGCCGGTATTGCCCTCGACGGAGACGGCGACCGCATCGGAGCGGTCGATAACACCGGGCGGATCATCTGGGGGGACGAGCTCCTGATCCTCTACGCCGGGCCCATCCTCGCCCGCCGGCCGGGCGAGGCCATCGTCTTCGACGTGAAATGCTCGAACCGCCTTGCCGAAGCGGTGGAGGCGATGGGCGGGCGGCCCGTCATGTCGCCCACCGGACACTCTCTTGTCCGCGCACGCCTCGTCGAGGAGAAGGCGCCGCTTGGCGGTGAGCTTTCGGGACATATTTTCTTCGAGGACGGCTACCTCGGCTACGATGATGCGATATTTTCGGCGGCCCGGCTGCTGCACCTGCTCGCCTCGGGCGATGAGACCCTCGCCGAGCGCATGGCGGCGATCCCCGCCTCCATATCGACGCCCGAACTCCGGATTGAAAGCACGGACGAAGAGAAATTCGAGATCGTCGAGTCCCTGCGCGCTCACTTCCGCGAAAAATATGAGACCAATGAAATCGACGGCGTTCGCATCCTCTTTGAAAAAGGCTGGGGCCTTGTCCGGGCATCAAACACCCAGCCCGTCATCGTCTGCCGGTTCGAGGCCGAGGACCAGGCCGCCCTCGAAGCCTACCGCGATGAGGTCTATGCGCGGCTCGGGGCGTTTCCCTCGGTGAAGCTGCCCGATGCGTAAAATTCGCCAGCTCTACGATTGGGTGCTCGGCTGGGCGGACTCCCACTACGGAACCACCGCCCTGGCGGCGCTCTCCTTCTCAGAGTCCTTCTTTTTTCCGGTGCCCCCGGACCCGCTGTTAATGGCGCTCTCGCTCTCAAAACCCCGGCGCGCCTTTTTCTTCGCCGCCGTGTGCTCGGCGGCCTCTGTTGCCGGAGGCGTGGTGGGCTACTACATCGGCCTCACCCTCTTCGAGACAATCGGTCAGCCCGTTCTGGATTTCTACGGCGCGATGGATAAATACCATTACTTTCAGACCCGCTTTCGCGAGTCGGGCTTCTGGTTCGTGGCGGTCGCTGGGTTCACCCCGATTCCTTACAAAGTGTTCACCATCTCGGCCGGCGCCTTCCGGATCAGCTTCTTCATATTCGTCCTCGCCTCGGTGATCAGCCGCTCGGCGAGGTTTTTTCTCGTCGCCTGGC
>JAPYQX010000161.1 GCA_029937135.1 Nitrospinota bacterium | reverse complement strand
CCCGGAGGTCTTTCTTAAAACCTCCACCGCCGCCAGCCGCTCGGCCAGCGCCTGAAGATGACCATCAACCTCGGGGAAAAGACTCCGCGCCGCGGCCATCTCGCCCGCCAGCCCGTTTTCAGCCATCCACCCCCCCGGCTCGAAGGGAAGCGAACCGAGCCCCAGCCCCGGCTCCCGGAGGCGGCGCCAGTAGCCCCGCACCCCCTGAAGGGCGGCGGAGATGCCCGCCTCACCCTTGATCTCCCAGACCTCGGCCAGTTCCCGGCGAATGGACTCCTCCCCCTCACCCCGGTCGAGGGCGGCGGCGAGACGCCTCAGCAGCAGGCTGAAAAAAGCGGACTGGGCGCGGGCGAGGGAGGATAATTTTCCGGGCGTCGAGGTCGCCGAGGTGAGCATGAGATAGAGGGCGCCGACGGGGGGCTTGCCGCCCGCCCGGCCTAACACTCCCGCCAGCCGTCCGGCGCGCTCCTGAACGGCGGGAAGCGGCTCCCCGCCGAGGAGGCGAAGATGAACAAACGAAAGCGGAAGGATCTGCTCGGGCAGGGTGGGCTCGGCCTCGGGCGGAAAAAAAGCGGGGTCAGCTGGGTGAGTATTTCCTCCCCCGCTCGGCCGAAATTCCTGTCGAGGTAGCCGCGGCAGCGAGCCTCCCACCAACCGGCAAAGGTCGCCTGAGAGCCGGGGGCTCTCACCGCTCGCCCTCGTCCCCGGAGCCCGCTGGTGGCCCTGATGAAGCCGCCGGACCCGCCGTGGCCGCCGGGTCACCCTCGCCGTCGCCACGGATGAGTTCCGCCGCCCGTATCGATCGCTCCCCACTTCCCTGGAGATACCGCCCCGCCGCGAAGAGAACCCCGGCGAGGAGGAGAATCTGAAGCTGGGCCTCCATCCCGGAGAGCAGGTTCCCGAAAAATAGCGCAAAGGCACAATCGATCAGGGCGAGCACCTGGAGAAGACGGCCAAAGCGATAGGAGAACATTAGCCGAGCTGGCTTACCGCCGCCCGGAGACGCTCAAGCCCCTCTTTTATATTTTCAAGGGATGTCGCGTAGGAGAAGCGGATGAATCGGTCGTCGCCAAACCCGGCGCCAGGTACGGCGGCACACTGGGCCTGCTCAAGGAAGTAGATGCCGATGTCCACCGAATTCTTGAGCTCCCCGGCCGGGCCATGGCGCCCGAAAAGATCGCTAATGCGCGGAAAGACGTAGAAGGCACCCTTAGGCATGACGACCGAGAGGCCGTCGATGGCGTTCATGCCCTCGACTATCGCCTGCCGCCGCCGGTCGTACTCGGCGACCCATCCACTCAGGAAATCGTGCGGCCCCTCGAGGGCGGCGATCCCCCCCCACTGGGCGAAGGAGGTAATGTTGCTCGTGCTCTGACCCTGGAGGGTGTCCATCGCCTTGACGATCTCGCGCGAGGAGCAGGTGTAGCCCATCCGCCATCCCGTCATGGCGTAGGTCTTCGAGAAACCGTCGAGCAGCAACGTCCGCGCCTTCATCTCGGGCGAGAGGCTGGCAATGGAGATATGCTCCTCCCCGTCGTAGAGAATCTTGCCGTAGATTTCGTCGGATAGAACCATCGCCTGCGGATGGGCGAGCACCTCCTCGGCAATCCCCTCGATCTCGGCGCGGGTGTAAACGCACCCCGACGGGTTGCAGGGGCTGTTGATCACCACGATCTTCGTGCGCGGCGTGAGGGCGGCGGCGAGTTGCTCGCGCGTCATTTTGAAACCGTTCTCCTCGCTCGTCTCGACGGCGACCACCTTCGCCCCGGCCAGCGTCGCCACAGGAGCGTAGGCCACCCAGATCGGCGCCGGGATCACAATCTCGTCGCCCTCCTCGAGGAGAACATGGAGCACATTAAAAACCGACTGTTTTCCGCCGACGGTGACGATAACCTCGTTGGGCTCGTAGGTGACCCCTTTGTTCTCGGCCACCCAGTTGCAAATCGCTTTCCGGAGGGGCAACACCCCGCTCACCGGCGTGTATTTCGTCTTGCCCTCGCGCAGGGCTTTCGCGGCGGCCTCCTTGATGTGATCGGGGGTGTCGAAATCCGGCTCTCCGGCGGCGAACGAGATAACGTCCACGCCCTGCTCGCGCAGTTCGGCGGCCTTGGTGTTCATGGCAAGAGTGGGAATGGGGGGCAGCTTGCCCATACGCGATGCGAGCTTCATTAGGGGGACTCCCCCGGACCTAGTTGGGTCGTTTGAAACGGCTGGTGAGCGCCTCGAACACACTAGAGGGGACGAGGTGGCTCACGTTGCCGCCGAATGAGGCGACTTCCTTGACTAGACTCGAACTGAGGAAGCTGTACTGTTCACTGGGCATCAGGAACACGGTCTCGACCTTGTCGTTCAGCTGCCGGTTCATGAGCGTCATCTGGAATTCATAGTCGAAATCGCTCACCGCCCGGATGCCCCGAATAATGACGTTCACCCCGAGTTCAACAGCGAAATCGACAAGGAGCCGCTTCTCGAATCCCACGATTTCAAGATTCTCGGAAGCGCCCAACTCGTCGAGAAAAAACTTTTTCCGCTCCTCGAAGGAGAAGAGCGGGGTCTTATCCGGGTTCAGCGTAACGGCGACAAACACCTTGTCGAAAACCCGGAGGCTTCGCTGGATAACGTCGATATGCCCGTTCGTGGGAGGATCGAAAGTTCCGGGATAGACCGCCTGACGCACCATATGATTTCAGACCTTTTCCGTGATACGAGCTGATTCGGGATATAAAAACCCATACCGAAAACGGGGCAAATTAGTCTTTTCCCGAGCGATGTGTCAACTTGCCGGTGCTCCTGAACGAATGCCCCTCGGGGCGTCAAAACGGATTCCCCAACTCCCGGAGAGATTACCGTTGGAACTCATTCCGCTCGGTCTCGTCCTGATATCGGCTCTCCTGCACGCAAGCTGGAACTACTTCGCCAAGGGAAGCGACGAACCGCACGCCATGATCTGGTGCGTGATGACGGCTTCACTCCTCGTTTATGCCCCTATCTTCCTCTACCGGCTCCCATCCGCGAAATTCGCCCCGGACGCATGGATCTACCTCCTGGCCACCGGGGTTCTCCATGCCTTCTATATCTCCACCCTCGGCATGGCCTACCGGACCGGGGAACTCTCGAAGGTCTATCCGCTGGCACGAGGCTCGGCCCCCCTCATGGTCACCGCCACGGCGGCCCTCTTCCTGGGCGAGCGCATTTCTTACATGGGTGGCCTGGCGATTGTCCTCATCACCGCCGGGATTCTCGCCGCCCACCTGGAGCCCGGCGAAGACAGCGGCTGGCGCTTTTCCTTCCGGAAGGGGCGCGGAGCGGCTGTCGGGTGGGCGCTGGCCACGGGGCTGATGACGGCTCTCTATTCCGTCGTGGACAAAGTGGGCGTCACCCGGGTTTCGCCGGAAATCTATCTCTACATCATGAACGTCCTGACCATTCTGTTTGTCGCCCCTTTCCACCTCAACGGCGCGGGCGCGGCACTGGCCCGGTCGATTGTCAGGGATAGAAGACTGCTCTTGAACGTCCTCGCGGCCGGCGCGTTCATGATGGGGTCCTACGGTCTTTTATTGTTCGCCCTTCAAATGAGCAAGGTGAGCTACGTCGTCGCGGCACGCGGGGTGAGCGTTATTCTCGCCGCCGGGCTCGGCGTCTTCCTCCTGAAAGAAGGCGGACAGCGCCAGAAACTGTTCGGCGCCGCCCTCGTCGCGACCGGGCTCATCCTTCTCACGCTGGCGAGGTAGGCGGTTAGCTGTATCAACTCTTTATATCAACCCTTCTTCAACACCTCGCGGACCATGTGGCTGATTTCGGGAAGAATGATCTTCTCCATGCCGGTGCGGCAGGCGTTCCCGGAGCCGGGAAGGGTCATGATGATCGTACCCCGGCAGGTGCCGGCGGTGGCGCGGGTGAGGATCGACGCGGTGCCGATCTCGAGATAGCTCAGATAGCGGAACAACTCGCCGAAGCCGGGCATCTCCTTTTCGATCATCGAGAGGGCGACATCGTAAGTCGTATCCCGGGAGGTGATGCCGGTCCCGCCGTTGGTGATGGCGACCTGGACCTCGGAGTCGCCGCAGGCCTCCTCGAGCGCTCCGCGTATCTGGCCGGCGTCGTCCTTGACGATTCGGGTGAAGGCGACCCGGTGGCCACAATCGATGAGCATGTTGGCTATGAGTTTTCCGCTCGTATCGGTCTCCTCGGTGCGCGTGTCGCTGACCGTAACGATTACGCAGACGACGGCGTCCGGACCCTCGGCCCGGTGCTCCTCAAAGGTTTTCTTCGCCGCCGCGGCGGCGACTTCATCACGGGATGGGCCCTGGGTCATGGTCTGTTCGTCCTCGATTCCGGTAAATGGGGATTCCGTCGAATGGGAAGGCCCGCTGGCGGGCCGGTTCGTTTCCTGACGCCCCAAACCTAGCCGAACCGCCACCGCCGGGCAATGGCCGTGGCTCCGGCGGATTCCATTATTTCCGAGTCTGCGCTCCCTAATATTGGCGGCTTCCGAATATTTGAGGCTTCCGAATATTTGTGGCTCCCGGCGATTTTCACGGGTTTCGTGAAATGAACCCGCACGCCCGGTTGTTAGACAAAACAGGGAGAGCGCCGATCCTGACTTCGGGTGAAAAATCGAATTTGTGATGCGCGCCACATTAAACCGTCAAAATGATGGAACATTCAGCCCGGATTTGGTGTCTAATAAGTATGCGGGGTTTTCCCGCCGGATGACAAAAATGGAGGCGAAAAAATGACTCTAAAATTCACTCTTCGCTCCCTGGTTTTGGGAGCGACAATATTTCTTCTGGCCGCCGGTTCGGCGAAAGCATTCCTTCCGTTTATTCTCCCCCCCCAGGAGGGACCGGTCGGAAAAGCCCACGAGCCCGTCATCGAGGCAGTCTCCGCCCAGAAGGAAATCGGCATCGGCGAGTTGTGGAAAATATACATCCGCGCCTCGGACCCGGACGGCGATGTGGACAAAATTTATGTCTCTTTTTCCCAGTTGGGCGACGACTACATCAGCCTCCCTCTTTTGCTCGACCGTCCGATGAAGAAGATACAAGGATCCGTCCTGACCTGGACGACGCTCGCGAGCAGCAGCACGCAAACGGGCGTCATCTACGGCACAGCCGAGGTGTGGGTGGAGGACCGTGCCGGAAACACGAGCAACTCGAAAAAGTTCGAGTTCATCCTCGACCCCTTCGGGCCCAGGGACAAGTTCGTCCCGCCCCCGGCCCTCGCCACGGGTCCGGTATTCGGTCAGGTGGACTTTCCGATTCGCTCCGAGGACGATTTGGGCGGGGACGGCGAAGATGATCGCAAAGTGAATTAGCCCGCAAAAAATTAACACACAACTGGGCAAGGGACGAAAAAAAAGAGGGGGAGCCGGCGAGCTCCCCCTCTTTTTTTACCCGATTTTTTTCCTAAAGCCCCGTTAGCGCGTCCGCCCGGTCGAGGTGTCGAGAGGATGAACGTCGGTAACGAGGCGCTCATCGTAGGGATAGGGCGTGTAGATGTCAGGCCCATCCTTGGTCACGACGAGGTTGTTCTCCAGCCGGAAGCCGCCGACGCCCACCTTGCCCGCATAGGGCTCAAGGTTGAAGGTCATCCCCTCCTCGAGATCGAGAGGATCGTCGTAGGCCGCCGGGCTGAAGTAGGGAAGCTCCCAGGGGTTCGTCCCCGAGCCATGTCCCAGGCTATCGAGGACATAGGGCTCGGCCGCCTTGTAGACATCAAGGGTGGTGTTGCCTAGCTTCGAGGCTCCGCATGAGTCCCATACCGCGTTGTAGCTATTCATGTGCCATTCGATCTGCTCCTTGGTCGGAGCGATGTCGCCGCATATCCAGGTCCGGGTGAAGTCGCCCCAGTAGCCGTTGAAGCAACCGCCGATGTCGATGATGACGGGATCACCCGTGCGGATGATGCGGTCCGAGGTCAGCCGCCTGTAAGGCGCCGTGTAGGGACCCGAGCAGACAATGTTGGCGCACTGGGTCCACTCGCTGCCCAGGGCGGTCATCGTCTGCCAGGCGACGGCGAGCACCTCGCACTCCTTCACCCCCGGCTTCAGGAAGTCGAGCGCGGCCTCCATCGCTGCTTCGGTGAATACCGTCGCCGCCTTCATGCACTGAATCTCGTCCTGGGTCTTGATAACCTTCGCCTTCATCAGTACTTCATAGCCGTCCACGAACTCGGTTTTGGGGAAGGCCTCCTTGAGACGCGCCTCGATCGACGGACTCCAGAGATCGACACCCACTTTTTTTCCGTCGAGATTGCCGATGAGCCCCTCCACCCGCTTGGCCCAATCCCGCACCGCCGAGATGTCGCGGAGGTTCGCCCGCTTCTGAATCTGCTCGGAGTCGAGCCAGGTCATCCGGGCGTGAACATGGTCGTCGTCCATGCTGAAGATATAGGGATCGCCACCCTTGGCCAGGACGCAGGCCGCCATGCCGAGCGAGGCCGTCGGATGAAGGTGGGACCGGAACCCCGTCAGGTAGCGGCAGTCCTCCGTCCGGAAAACAAAGAGAGCATCAACGTCAGATGCGTCCAGCGCATCTTTCGCCCGCTGGAGGCGCTCCTCGCGCATCCTTGCGAAATTGATTCGCTCCTCCCAGTCCACTCCCATCAAACCGTGATCGCCGAGATCCACCATTTTCCTCATTCTCCCGATTTAAAAAAAGAATAAATGCCGCGGCGGCTCCGCGAACCGGAACCCGCCGCCCCCCTGTGCTAGAATTACGATGCTAACCCATCTATTTCGATCAAAGAAGGCCGGGAGATGAAAAAAGCCGCTTGCCTGATTCTCCTGCTCGGGGTATTCGTCCTCCCGGCGGCGCCGGCGGGCGCCGCCC
>JAPYQX010000160.1 GCA_029937135.1 Nitrospinota bacterium | reverse complement strand
GTGGAGAGCCCTATATCGTCTCGACAGTTAGCCTTCGCCTCGAGGATTCGGTTCAAGAGGCCGAGCGCCTGGTCAGGGAAGTTGCCGAGGGAGTGGACTGGGCGGTTTTCTATACCGGGGTGGGCGCCAGAACTCTGTTCGAGATCGCCGGTAAGCTCGGTGAAAGCGAAGCCTATATCGAGAGCCTCAAGGCCGCCAGGGTCCTTTCCAGGGGAAGAAAGGCCCTCCGGGCGCTCAGGGAGGGCGGCCGCCCCCCCGACATCCAGGCCGAGCCGGGAACCACCGAGGGCGTCATCGCCTCGCTAACCGAAGCCAGAGTGAACGGCACAAAGGTATTCATCCAAACACCGGGAGAGATGCCGGACGCCCTTCCCCGGGCTCTCGCCCCCTACGGGGTGCGGCTTATTCACGGCTCCCCCTACCGGATACTTCCACCCGAGGACCCGGAGGCCGTCACCCGCCTGATCGGCCGCCTACTCGGTGGCGGAATCGACGCCATCACATTCACCAGTCCCCCCGCGGTGAATAATCTATTCATCGCCGCGGACGAGATGGGCCGGGCCGAGGAGTTGGCCGCCGCCCTGAACGAAAGCGTCGCCACGGCCTCGATCGGCCCGGTGACGAGCGATGCGATTCGCGAGAACGGAGTCGCCCCCGCCCTTGAGGCCGAAAGCCAGCGGATGGGCGGTCTTCTTCAGGACATCGCACGAATGTTCCTTGCCACAAAAGTTAACCCGTGAAGGCAAGAAAATATCAGCCCCTAAAATTCCGGCTCCGCAAAAAGCCGTTAACCGCCAGGAGAAAGAAATGAGCCTTCAAGCCGCACCGTATGCAGATGAAACCAGGCCCCGATCAGTGATTCCGATACTGCCCGATGAGTTCGACGACTTCGAGACCGAGGCGACGAAGTTCCAAGGTGGCACGCTCGACGAAAAAGTGTTCATGGGCTACCGCCTGAAGCGCGGAGTCTACGGCCAGCGTCAGTCGGACGTGCAGATGATCCGGGTAAAACTTCCCTTTGGCGGGGTCACGGCGGATCAGCTCGAGACCCTTGGACAAATCGCCCGGGACTTCACCCCGCTGAACAAGGGGCATGTCACCACCCGCGAAAACATTCAGTTTCATTTCATTCCTCTTGAGCAGGCGTCGGAGGTTCTGAGAATCCTGGGGGCGGCCGGCCTCTCCACCCGGGAGGCCTGCGGCAACTGCGTGCGCAACGTGACCGGCTCGCCCTACGCCGGCGTCGATAAGGACGAGGTTTTCGATCCCACTCCCTACGCCGGAGCCTTCGTGCGCTACTTCGTCCGCAAGCCCTTCGTCCAGGATTTGCCCCGAAAATGGAAAGTGGCCTTCTCGAGCACCGCCTCGGACGACGCCATCGTCGGAATCCACGACCTCGGCTTCATCCCCGTTATCCGCGAGGTGGGGGGCGAGCGGGTCAAGGGTTTCCGTTTTCTTGTGGGAGGAGGCTTGGCCACCATGGCCCGGCCGGCCGAGGCGCTTTACGATTTTGTCCCGGTCGCCGATTTCCTGCGGGTGAGCGAGGCGCTCCTCCGGGTCTTCAACGACTCCAAGGAGCTCCGCAAAACCCGGTTCAAGGCGCGTATCAAATTCCTCGTCTCCTGGATCGGTATCGACGGCCTGAAAGAGCGCGTCGAGAACGAACTCAAGAAAGAATGGGCGAAATCGCCCATCGATCCCGTCCCCTATCTCTGGGTGGACGACGAGGAGGCGGATCTCCCGGCGGCAGCGCTGCCGATGAACGGCAACGCCGCAAGCCCGAACGGCGACTCGTGGGCTTTTTCTGTGTGGCGGAGCAAGAACGTCAGGGAGCAGCGCCAGCCCGGCTACCATGCCGTCGAGGTAGGCCTGCCCCTCGGCGATATCCAGGCGGACCAGTTCTTCCAACTCGCCGATATCAGCCGGCGCTACTCGCGCGGCCGCGCCCGGTCGAGCTTTGAGCAAAATATCGTCTTCCGCTGGGTCCGGGGCGAGGACCTTTACGCCTTCTGGCGCGACCTCGGCCGGGCCGGGCTCGACGAGGCGGGAGCGCACGAGATCACCGCCGTCGTCTCCTGCCCGGGGACCGACTCGTGCAAGCTCGGAATCACGGCTTCCATGGGCCTGGGCGAGGAACTCATCCAGACCCTCAAGGAGATGAACATCGATGACCCGCTCATCCGCGAGATGCACATCAAGATGAGCGGTTGCCCGAATTCGTGCGGCCAGCACCATCTGGCCAATATCGGCTTTCACGGCGGCACGCTCAAGGCGGGTGGGCAAAGGCTTCCGGCCTACGAAGTTTTCCTCGGCGGACAATACGAATTTACTGGAGGCTGCACGCGCATCGCCGACCGGATCTCCATCCGCCTGCCGGCGAAGCGCGTTCCCGAGGGACTCAGGATAATTCTCGCCCTCTACCTGAATGAGCGCCTGGACGGAGAGCGCTTCAACGCGTTTTATGCACGCGCCGGAAAGGAGCCTTTCGAGGAAGCGCTTCGGGATCTCCATGTCGGCGGCCAGTTCGGGGACGATCCCGACCTCTTCATCGACTGGAACCGGTCGGAGCCCTATGTACTCGAACGGGGAGAAGGCGAATGCATGTCCTGAGCGACGGCCCGGAGGATTCGGGGCAAACGGCCTGCCTCCTCCTCGGCCACGGAAGCCGCGCGGCGGAGGCAAACGGGGCGATGTACGAGGTCGTCCGCCGGCTCCAGATCAAATGGCCCGGTTACCGCTTCAGCGCGGCCTTTCTCGAGATCAACGCCCCCTCGATCCCCGAGGGAATTGACTTTCACGCCGAGGCCGGAGTGGAGCGGATTATTCTCCTGCCCTACTTCCTGCACCTGGGCAACCATGTGCAGCGGGACCTGCCCCGCTTCATGGCGGAGGGCCGCCTCCGGCACTCCACTGTCGAAATTCACCTGGGCGGGCACCTGGGCTTTCACCCAAAACTGGTCGAGATCGTCGAGGAGCGCCTCCTGGAATCCCTCGAAGCGGTTCCCTCCGCTTTTTCTTTCTAGGTTTTTCTTTCCGGGAAAGGACACATAGAATAGCCGCATCGCCCCGGGCTTCATCGGCAGGGTTTTGTCCAAAGACACCCAAGCGCGCCCGGACGCGCCCGTACGCGCCCGAAAGCTGGAGACACTCCGCCCGGCCATACCCTCCGTGCCCCGTTTTCCGGAGATCCCGGATTTGAATACGGCAGCGGCTGTTTTCGCCCTGAGTGCGGCTGTCATGCTGGCGCTCCGAGACACTTTTGGCCGCCTCGCGATCCGGGGCATCGATCCCGTCCTCGGCTCCTCCATAACAGCGGTTGTCAGCCTTATCGTGCTGACCTCGATTTCCGCCGCGATGGGGGATTTCCAGACCCCGCTGCCCACCTCCGGGTGGCCCATGCTCTATATCGCCATCGCGGGGGTCCTCCGGATCACCGCCGCGCGCACGTTTATTCTCACCGCCACCCAGTACATCGGCTCGGCCCGGACCAGCGCCACCGCCTCGACCAACGTATTTTTCGCCTCGGCCCTCGGGATTTTATTTCTGGGCGAGCCTCTGAAATTGTCGTTTACGGGGGGCGCGGTTCTCGTGCTGGCCGGCTCGATTCTCGTTGCGCAAAGCGGCTCCGTCCAGGCCACCTCTTTATCGCCCGGAAGCCGCCTGAAGGGGATGGGACTCGCCCTGATGAGCGCGCTCGTCCTCGGGGTCTCGACTGCCCTCGCCCGAAAGGGGATTCCGGCTTTCGCCTCGGCCAACCAGGCGAACCTCTACGCCACCGCCGCCGGAACCATCGCTTTTTTACCGTTTCTATCGGGAAAAATATCAAAAGCCGAATTCGCGTCGTGGCCGGCGAAAACGTGGGGGCTCCTCTGCCTGACCGGAACCGTGGCGAGCTTGGGGGTGACGTTTCTTTACCTGGCCCTCGCCCGGGCGCCCGTTGTTTTCGCTTTTCCGATCGCGAATACACGCCCGCTCTTTGTCATCGCGATCGCCTGGTTTTTTTTCCAGATGCACGAGCGGATTAATTTCAGAGTCGTGGCGGGAGCGGCGGCCATTATCGCCGGGGCGCTGACGCTGATTCTCTCCCGGTGAAACAAACAAAGGCCCCGGCATCCTCCTCGGACGCCGGGGCCTTTGTTGATGCTGATTCGCCGTGAAAACGCTTAGCCGCTCTCCCCCGCCCGCCGGCGAACAAGTATCACGCTCCGCATGGTGAGAACGGCCGTATCGTCCTGATTGATCACCGAGAAATCCATCGTCAACACGCCCCGGCCGGGATCCGACCCCGAGGGGCGCATCGCCGCCACCTCCACCTCGGTGCGAAGGGTATCGCCCGGCCGCACGGGCGCCAGCCAGCGAATCGCCTCAACGCCGGGCGAGCCCAAGGAACAATCGGCGATAGCGCCGGTGTCGATGAACAGGCGAAACCCGAATGAAAGGGTGTGAAACCCGCTGGCGATCAGGCCGCCGTAGGGCGACGCCTTCGCCGCCTCGTGATTGATGTGAAACGGCTGGGGGTCGTATCGCCTGGCGAACGCGAGGATCTCCTCCTCGCTGATCACCGCGCTTTCGCTGACGAAACGCTCGCCCACGCTGAAATCGTCGAAATATTTGGCCATCTCCCTTGAACGAAACCCGCCCGCTAGCTGGCTCCGTTTCCTCCCGGGAAGGATTTTTCGGCCTCCTCCGCGCCATCGGCCATGTTGTAGTCCTGATCGAGTTCCCCGTCTCCGCAAGGGCTCTTGACGGTAAAAAAAGTCGCCGGCCCGTCCACGGCGCGGCTACGGTGATTCGTGTTCCGGGGGATGTGGATCAAATCGCCCCGCTCCACGATTTTTTCTTCATCGCCGAGAATATAGTGCAATTTTCCTTCAAGAATGAGAGTGAACTGCTCCTCGTTCGGGTGCATGTGCAGCGAGGGGCCATCGCCCTCCGGCTTGATGACAAATCCCGCCTTCATAAATTCACCCGGAATCCCTTTCTGGGTGATCGTGGGATTTGTTTTGCTTTGAATCTGTTTCATTTCGTCGATTTGATAGAACGGCATTTTTCTCTCCTGTCACGGTTCAGGAACTTAAAAAGGTTATACCAGTTCGGCGACGAGCTCGGCCGGATCGACGGGCAGCTTGACCGCCTGCCCGCGCTTGGCCGAAAGATCCATCGCCATCGTCATCATGAGGTTGCGGTGCCCATCGGCGGCCGTGGCGTGGGGGGTGTCGAGCCCGACGTGCACCCGCTGATACCAGGCGTTCGTCTCCTCGCGCATCGGGCCCCAGAGCTGACCAAAGGCGATGTCGCCGGGGGGGTAGCTCGTGAGGAAATCGACGTTGCGCGTGATCTCGGGGGTGTAGCCCGCGGGCTGGGCCCGCTCGCTCGCCAGCACCATGTCGCGGTGGGTGTCGTCGATGGTGAGGACGCCCTCGGTTCCGACGATGCCTATCTCGAGACTGTAGACCGAGCCCGGCCAGACGACCGGAAGCGCCCAGCTGATGCTCATGCTCCAGATGGTCCCGTCCTCGAAGGTGAAGATGCCGGTCGTGGCGTCCTTGGTCCCGTAGGAGGCACCCAGCGCCCTGTCCACCGACCGGGCATAGATCTCGACGGGCTTTTTCCCCTCGAGTAGCCACATACAGATATCGAGGCTGTGGGTGCCCGACACCACCATCGGGGTCAGTTTTCCCCGGTTTTCGGTCTTCTCGACCGTGGCGATGGGGATCATGCGGTTCATGAAGGCGCGGGTCGTCACGGTGGTGACATCCCCGAGTGCGCCATTCCGGAGCTTTTCCTTCACCACCAGGAATTTTCGGCGGAAGCGCTGGGTGTAACCGACGACGGCGTCGATTCCCCCGTCCTCGATGGCCTTGACGATTTGCGCGGATTCGAGCGCGTTCGTGGCCAACGGCTTTTCGATGAAAAGATCGTGCCCCCGCTCCACCGAGTCCATGACCGGCCTGAAATGCTCGT
The DNA here is from genome assembly GCA_029937135.1 of Nitrospinota bacterium. GTDB lineage: Bacteria > UBA8248 > UBA8248 > UBA8248 > UBA8248 > UBA8248. Next base: position 922 of record JAPYQX010000160.1, on the reverse strand, counting down.
TCTCCTCGGTCGCGATAATGGCGGCGTTCACCTCGGGCCGGGCGAGCAGTTCCTTCGAGTCGGTTGTAAAAAAATCGGCGTCCGTGTCCTCGGCGAGCTTGCGGCCCGTCTTCTCGTCGATGTCGCACAGCCCGAGCCACTCGACGCCGGGGTAATCGTGCGCCAACTCGGCGCGGATTCGCCCGATTTTCCCGCAGCCGACGATGGCCAGACCAATTGGTTTTTTCTTGCTGTTTCTGTTGCTCATTCGAAACTCCTTGAGGGTGACGTATTCACTTCGCCATTCGAAACAATACCGTCAGGCGTCCAGCTCTTCCGGGTCAACCGGCAAGCGAAGCGCTTCGCCCCGTTTCGCCGACAAATCCATGGACATTGTCATCATCAGATTCCGGTGGCCCTCGGCGGCGGTCGCGTGCGGGGTCTCAAGGGCGGTATGAATCCGGCCAAGCCAGGCGTTCGTCTCCTCGCGCATGGGCCCCCATAGCTGGCCGAAGGCGATATCGCCGGGCGGATAGCTCGCCAGAAACTCCACCTTTCGTTTCGCCTCGGGAGTATATCCCGCCGCCTGGCCGTGTTCGCCCGCCATCACCAGGTCGCGGTGGGTGTCGTCGATGGTGATCACCCCCTCGGTCCCGACGATGCCGATCTCAAGGGTATAGACCGAGGCGGGCCAGTTCTCCGGCAGCGCCCAGTTGATGTTCATGGACCACATCGCCCCGTCGTCAAAAGTGAAGATGCCGAAGGTCCCGTCCTTCATGCCGTAGGAGGCGCCCAGCGCATGATCCACCTCGCGGGAGTACACCTCGACGGGCGTCTTTCCTTCCATGAACCACATGGAAATATCAAGGCTGTGAGTGCCCGACACCACCATCGGGGTAAGCGCGGAGCGGTCCTCGGTCTTGAGCACGGTGGCGATGGGGCC
>JAPYQX010000496.1 GCA_029937135.1 Nitrospinota bacterium | reverse complement strand
CCCACCGCCGGGGAGGTCAAGTTCGAAGGCGTCGATTTGTCCTCCCTCGACCCGAACGAGCTTCGGGAAGTGCGCCAAAAAATTCAGGTGATCTTCCAGGACCCCTACAGCTCGCTCAATCCCCGGATGAAAGTGGGCGATATTATCGCCGAGCCGATGTATGTCCACGGCATCGAGCCCGACAAGGGGAAACGCCGCAAGCGGGTGCAGGAGTTGCTTGCCACCTGCGGGCTCCGGCCCGAGATGGACGACCGCTACCCTCATGAGATGAGTGGCGGCCAGCGGCAGCGGGTGGGAATCGCCCGGGCGCTGGCTCTCGAGCCTGATTTCATCGTATGCGATGAGCCGGTTTCGGCTCTTGATGTGTCGATTCAGGCACAGGTGATCAATCTGCTCGAGGATTTGCGCGATAAATTCAACCTCACCTACCTGTTTATCGCCCACGATCTAAGCGTTGTACGCCATCTGTGCCACCGCGTGGCGGTGATGTATCTGGGCAAAATTGTCGAGTTGGCGGAATGCGACGAGTTATACGATAATCCCATGCATCCATATACGAAGGCTCTCCTTTCCGCCGTCCCGGTCCCGGACCCGGAAATCGAGCAGCAGCGCCAAAGAATTATTGTCTCGGGGGAGATTCCAAGCCCCATCAACCCCCCGAGCGGTTGCGTGTTTCATCCGCGATGCTCCATCGCGGTGGATGGTTGCCGGGCTGAGATTCCAGTTCTCCGGGAGCTAAAACCCGGCCATTGGGTGGCCTGTCCCGAGGTATAGGCTGGAAATTCACGGAAGTTAGATGAAAGTGGGTTTTTTAACCGGGAGGGGAGCCCCTCTCATTCGTTAGTGAGGAGGATTAAAAATGGCAAGATGGAAGACGAGGTTCATACTCGCGCTTTCGGTGGTCTTTGCTCTGGCCTTAGGGACACTTGGTCCCCGGCCCGCCGAGGCGGCTATCAAGCGCGGCGGAATTCTGAAGTTTGTCGTGGGAAGTAAGATTCCCTCCTACAACGGGCACAAGGAAACGACGTTCGGCGTCATTCATCCGATCAGGCCGTTTTACAGCCTGCTGATACGGGTGAATCCGGACAATCCGCAGTCGCCAACGGATTTTGTTTGCGATGTTTGCGCGGGGACGGTTCCCAAGCCCACCGAAGGGGGAACGAAGTACACCTTCAAGATTCGCAAGGATGTCAAGTTCCACAGCGGGGCCAAGCTCACATCGGCGGATGTTAAAGCGACTTACCACAAGATCATCTTCCCACCAAAAGGAATCGCCAGCGCCAGGAAAGCGTTTTTCACGAGCGTGAAATCCGTCACGGCGCCCGACGCTTACACCGTCGTTTTCAAACTCAAGTACGCCTCGGGCGCTTTTATCCCGGCCGTCGCCAACCCGTTTAACTGGATTTACAGCAAGGCGGACCTGGATAAGCA
>JAPYQX010000159.1 GCA_029937135.1 Nitrospinota bacterium | reverse complement strand
GGATATATACCTGCGCGCGCCATCCCTTGAACACGGCCGCGATTATATTTATCTGGTCCCAGACCGCCTATACGCTCCACAGCATTTTTTTCGCCGCTGGCCTGACGATATATATTCTCATCGGGAACCGCTACGAGGAGCGGGACCTAATCGCCCTCTACGGCGCGGCCTATGAACGCTATGCCGAGGTGGTCCCCGCCTTTTGGAGTGCTTTCCCGAATCTTCGCCGGCGAAAGGAAAAGCTCAAGTTCCACGGCCATTAACATTCCCAGACCGGATAAGCCTAGAGGATCGGAGAGAGCCAGCCCAACATCGCGCCATAGATGACATGTGCCACGACCGCGGTTTGCCAGGCGCGAGGATTCATTTTCAGCGCGAAAAACCCATGTTTCGTAATGAGCGGATTAAAAACACACAAGGAAAAAATAAGAAGCAGGCCACCGAAAATCAACCCACGCACCACGGGGGCCCCGGGCAATTCCGGCCCCACCAATGTGGCGTACACCAGCGCGAAAATAATTCCATTCAGATGAACCGAAATGAGCCCCAAAACATAAGGCGGATTCCCGCCGTAGGGCTCGGCGAACAGGAGCATCGAGAGCCCCTTTCCGAAATCGAGTTTCACCATTCCCACCCGATCCGCGGTCAAGGCGAAAACCATATGGAAGTAGGTGGCGAGAAAACCCGCAGCCGAGACGACCAACAAGAAATCGAGCTTCATTTTCTCCTCCGCAGACCCTAAAGGATGAATTCAAAAGGTATTCGCAATATGCGATTCGGTCGTTGAACACGGCTCATCATTCAGTAATAAATCCTTGGGCACATGAACCGTTGACTCATACGCTTCCTCAAATCCTCAGCCGGTGTACTCCAGAATGTGCATTCCGGCGCCATTCCGATCGATTAGATAGAGTCTTCCCTCATCGTCCATGCCAATATCGTTAGATTGACAGCAAGGCTGCCCAAAATTCATTTCAGGCACAAAATACCCCACCTCCCTTGGATAGAATGGATCGGACACATCCACCGCACGGAGCCCGGCATTGAAATATGTGAGGAAGATGATATTCGGCCAAGAATTTTGTCCCGGTTTATACTCGAGAATATTGTGGGCGCCGAACCGTTTCCCGCGATCAAAATATTTGTCACGATCCGGCATGAAGGTCGAAATCGGGATCGGATTCGTCTCGTCCCGAATGTCGATAATCCACATGAATTGGCTGTCCCGGTAGTTCGTATGAGAACGGGCTTCATCCGTGGCGATGAGATAGGGCCGATCATCCACGGGCCAAACCGTGTGGGTGGAACCGATGAAAGGAGGAGACCAGCATAGTTCCGAGATATGCTTGATGTTTTTTAAATCCGAGCAGTCCGCGATCCCCATGCCGCCACCCCAGAAACCGCAAAACATCCTGTCTCCGCGAATAATCGCCGGACCATGACACTGAGTGGTCTGCTCCATCGTCTCCGCCTCCTCGTAGGGGAGATTGAGCGAAAGGTCCTGCTCGGGAAGCCCCCACAGGCTCAACAACTCGGGCTTGAGCGGATCGCTTATGTCCACCGTCCAGCTCACACGATTCCGCCAGCCTTCGGCATCGTTGGGGATAAAGGCCAGCTGACGCTCATTGTCCACCCCAAAGCGGTGAGGACCATTTCCGGGCAGATCGTAGAAACCCACCTCCTTCGGGGTGGCCGGGCTGCTTATATCGAAAATCTGGATTCCCGCCCGGGCGGTTTTCCCCTCCGGTGTCTTCAGGCACTCGTTGTTGACGTAGAGGAGATCGTCGCCGACAACGCGAACCTTGTGATTATGAATTCCGGGAGAGGCCTTGATTTCGGCCACCCTTTTTGGTTTTGTCGGGTCGGAAACATCGTGAACCGTAAACCCCTCGGGTCCGTCGAAGCTGGCGCTTCCCACCGAGCCTACGTAAGCGAAGCCCTTGTGAATCTCGACAAGACTCCCCCCGCCCCAGGCCGCGCCGGGGTCATGCCCCAGTAGCTTGAAATTTTTCACCTCAGCCGGATCGCCCACTTTTCCTATGGTCATGAAATATCTCCCCATGAATAATCAAAAAAGATCAGTCTTTATTTTCATACACTTCGATTACGCGGGTGCAATCATCCTCCTTCCAACCGGCGGCCTCGGCGCGGCGGAACATTTCAAGACCGGCGGCTGTCATTGGAATTTCAAATCCACAGTCCCGCGCCACATCCACGCACAGACCCAAATCCTTTACATAGATTCCCACCGAGGCATGCGGGATGAAATCCCTGTCCAGAATTTTTTCGCCCTTGAGGTCCAATACATGGCTGGCCGCGGCATTTGCCTTCAGGCATTCCAGCATTAATTCCTTTGAAAGTCCCGAACGCTCACCGAGTAAAAGTCCCTCCGATAAAAGAGCGACCCCCGCGTTTACAATCAAATTGGTAACCAGCTTCATCGCGCAGGCCGAACCGTTTTTCCCCGTATATGTGACGCTCTTGCCAAGCGGCGAGATAATCGGAAGGATTCGATCGAAAATCTCTTTTTTTCCCCCCACCATGTAGGCCAGAGTCCTCGCTTCGACATGCGGAACCGTCCCGGAAACGGGAGCGTCCACCATGTCCACCCCCCGGGCGGCGAGTTTCTCGGCCAGTCCGGCCGACCAGGCGGGGTGCATGGTGCTCATTTCGATATGAATAAGACCTTTTTTTCCGATGGACGCGATTCCATCGGGGCCAATTGTGTTTTCCTCGATATGCTCCGGTTTGAGGAGCATTGTGAAGACAAAATCCGACCGCTCGGCCACTTCGGCGGCGGAACCCGCCGGAGAGCCGCCCGCCTCTTCGAGCATCCGGCCCCGTGACGGGTCGATATCGTATCCACACACTTCGTGGCCATCCTCCATCAACTTCTTCGACAGGGGCAGCCCCATCTTACCCAGTCCGATAAAACCCAGTTTTTCACCCAATTTCAGGGTCTCCTCAAAAATTCAGTGTGGACGCCGCGCCGCCCGTCTCCGGGGTCCAGGCGCCCCCTCGCCAGGAGCCTCGGCGAGAGGGAGGTTATATAATATCAGTGGGCACTACCGCTCCCATTCTCTTCCGAATAGAATGGCGCGCTCATGGGTGATGATTTACCCTAACTCCGGGACGCGAATTTGCCAACGACCTCAGGGGTTTGACCCCTCCGGCACAGCCGCCAATCCCGATCTTCAGAAGAGAAGAACGATGCCAACCACCCCACTTCAAGAAATTCTCCAGTCGGAAGGAGCCATTTTAGGCGAGGTATCGGGCTGGATGATGCCAACCCATTTCGGAGACTCCGTGGCAGAGCACAGTGCCTGCCGGGACGGCGCAGTTATCGTGGACCTGTCTCACAGGGGGAATGTTCGGTTTTCAGGTTCCGACGCCGTAAACTTTCTCCATGGAATGCTTTCCAACCGTGTCGAGGAGCTTAGCCCCGGCGAAGGCGTATACACTACCTTCCTCACCCGTCAGGGAAAATTCGTGGCGGACTTAAACCTTTACCGCAGGACCGATGATCTCATGGCGGATATTCCCCCGGGCATGGCTTCCGTCCTGGCCGAAGCCATTGATATGTACATCATCATGGATCAAGTCGAGGTGGAAGACCTTAGCGGCTCCCTGTCAACAGTGGGCCTTTTTGGCCCGCAGTCATCCGCCTGTCTGATGCGCGCGGGTCTCGGCCCCGGCGAATTGCCCGAGCATGGACATATCGAAATAGACGGCATTTTGATCTCCCGCGAACTGTGGACGGGAGAAGATGGATATTTGCTTGCCATTCCCGTTGAGCGAAGCGAAGCCATATGGAAAACACTCACCGCCTCCGGCGCCCGGCCCGCCGGCCTAACCGCCTTCGATACTTTAACGCTCGAAGCGGGAACCCCTCTTTTCGGAGTTGATATGGATTCATCCATCAACCCCATGCAGGCGGGTCTTGCGGGCAAGGCCATCGATTTTGAAAAGGGCTGCTACATCGGCCAGGAGGTTATCGCGAAGATAAAATATTTAGGGCAGGTCAACCGTGGGCTGGCGGGAATTCGTATCGAGGGCGACGCTATTCCATCCCCGGGCGCAAGAGTAGAATCGAATGGCGAGGATGTCGGGACCCTGACGCGCGCGGCATTTTGCCCCACGCTCGGGAAGGTCATGGCCCTCGGGCATATCCACCGAAAAGCAATGGAACCGGGAACCGAAGTTACGGTATGTGGCGACAATCTGGAGGCGGCGGGAGAAATTACATCCCTCCCCTTTTATTCAAACAAAGAACTTCAAGTCCACCTCTAAATCGAGGCTTGCCGGGAGATTTGTCATATGCCTCGCCACAAAATATTCACATTGGATGAAGCAAAAAAATTGCTCCCGGAATTAAAGCCCAGGCTGGCCTCCATCCAGGAAACCTGGGCGGAAATAAGCCCCTACCGCGAGGAGGCAAGCCGCCTGGCCCAGCGAGTCAACGCGGGCGGAGCCACGATGAGAGACGCGAATAAATACCTGCGCCTGTCCCATAAAATAAGGTCGCAGTTGTCCTATTTTCAAAAATTGGGAATCGAGGTCAAAGACCCCGCTTCGGGATTAATTGATTTCCCAACTATCAGGGACGGCCGCGTGGTGTATTTATGCTGGAGAATGAACGAAGAGACCATTACGCATTGGCACGACCTCGATGCGGGATTCGCAGGAAGACGCCCCCTCGATCTCCTCCTGCCGGGGAGCTAATTTGGTTGACCTCCTACCATCTCCGGAGCATATTGCCGAACCAGAGAGTTCTAGGGCTCTCGGGAAATTCGCTGACACTGGCGAACTTATCGCCATGACGATGATTCCGCCGCCATAGAGAAGCATGAACCTCTTATCATTTTGTTTAGAAGAACTAACTAATAGAATCGCTTCAGGAGGAAATTGAATGAGAAAGGCCGCGCGAGGGCGAAAATCAAAAACCTCGGCCGCTTCACCTGTTTTAAATAATTCATACGGTCTGAAAAAAATCGGCCTTCGAAATTTAGGCAAGGCTTATCGAAACCTTTCCGTACCCACCTTGACAGAGATGGCCGTTGCCCGCGGGGAAGGCTTCCTTGCGCCCAACGGGGCCCTGGTCGTTCATACCGGAAAATATGCCGGCCGATCTCCTAAGGATAAATTCACGGTGGATCAAAATCCATCGACCAAAGACATTTGGTGGGGTCCGATCAATCAGAAAATATCGGTTGAAAATTGGGACCACATTTTCGAAAAGGTTAAAAGCTATCTACAATACAAGGATATTTTTATCTTCGACGGATTCGTGGGTCAGGACCCCCACTACAAGCTTCCCGTCCGGGTCATATCGGAGCAGGCATGGCACTCGCTATTCTGTCAGACACTCTTCGTCCGACCGACAGCCGAGGAACTCAAAAATCACAAAACCCAATTCACGGTGATTGACGTTGGCCGCTTTCACGGCTCCGGCGCCTCCGAGGGGCTCCGAAAAGAAAACTTCACACTGGTGAACTTTGAAAAAAAGCTCGTTCTTGTCGGCGGTTCCGAATACGCGGGAGAAATGAAAAAATCAGCGTTCTTTCTGATGAACTATTTGCTCCCCAAAAAAAATGTGTTTCCAATGCACTGTTCGGCCAATGCCGGGGCCAAGGGCGACACCTCGCTTTTCTTCGGCCTCTCGGGAACGGGAAAGACCACCCTTTCGGCCGACAGCCAGCGGCGCCTGATCGGAGATGACGAACACGGCTGGACCGACAAAGGCATCTTCAACTTCGAGGGCGGCTGCTACGCTAAAACCGTTGACCTTAGCCGCGAGAAAGAACCTCAGATTTGGGATGCGATTCGCTTCGGATCCGTCCTGGAAAATGTCTATGTTGATTACGCCACCCGCGAGATCGATTACACGGATATCCGCTACACCGAGAATACCCGGGCGACCTATCCAGTGGACTACATCGAGAATTGCGTTCTTTCGGGGATGGGCAGCCATCCGAAGAATGTCTTTTTTCTCACCTTCGACGCTTTTGGAGTCCTCCCCCCCATCAGCAAGCTCACCCCCGAACAGGCCATGTACCATTTCCTTTCGGGGTACACAGCGAAAGTCGCCGGCACCGAGGCCGGTATCGACCAACCCGAAGCCACTTTCAGCACCTGTTTCGGGGCCCCCTTCCTCGCCTGGCACCCGAACCGCTACGCCGAACTGCTGCGAGAGAGAATCAAAAAGCATAAACCCCAGGTCTGGCTCGTTAATACGGGCCTGAACGGCGACCCCGCCGTGAATCCGGAGCGTGTTCCGCTTAGCCATACCCGCGCCCTGCTTACAGCGGCGATTGAAGGAAGGCTGGCCAAAACGCCAATCACCAAGGACCCCGTATTTGGCCTTCAAATTCCCAAAAGTTGCCCCGGGATTCCGGCCAAGAATCTCGTCCCCTGGAACGCCTGGCACAGCCGGAAAAAATACGATCAGAAGTCCCGTGAATTGGCGGCCTTGTTCCAGGATCATTTCAAGCATTTTGAAGATCGCATATCGAAGGAGGTCATTGCCGCGGGACCTGAATCCGGCAATTAGTTTTTTTCATTTTTCACGAACAATCCATTCGTTAAAAAGGAGCGTTGAGCATGCCTGTCGTCCATGTGAATTTAATCAAGGGCCGAACGAAAGAACAAAAAGCTTTAATGGCGGATGAAATATCGGAAACGATTCACAAGCATTCGGGCGCGCCCAAGGAGGTCGTCATCGTCACCTTTAATGATGTGGAACCTGACTCATGGGCTCAAGGCGGAACCCTGTTTTCAGACAAATAATCCGTGATGCCGGCGTGGCATTTCAATGAGTTTCCGAATCGCCGTCGCTCAGCCCATGAGCCATATGCCGCCAGATGATGGGAAAAACGTCGCCGATGCAATCGGGTTTTGTTGAACGATTCGCAGTTAGAAATGCACGACGAATTTCCAACAAAAGAATATAACCAACTGATTTTCAGAGGGTTAGTCCCACCCCCCCCGCCGACAAAGCCGGGCGGTTTTAATAGCT
>JAPYQX010000158.1 GCA_029937135.1 Nitrospinota bacterium | reverse complement strand
CCACATTACTGATATGTTTCTCTCTCCGGGGTACGGAAGGCTGAATCCCTCAGCTATTGAGGCCATCCAGCTGGCAGCCCGCTCCGAGGCATTAATCCTCGATCCGGTATACACGGCCAAATCGATGGCAGGAGCAATTTCGCGGGCAAGGGAGGCCGGCAAAAACCACCGTCTGCTATTCATCCACACAGGGGGCGTCCCGGCCATTTTCGGATACGGCCCAGAACTCACTCAACACCTATGAAGTAAAATCAACTCAAATTCAGACAAACCGAAAGCCCACCTCATATTACAATATTCAAATCATCCAACGACAATCCCGACATGACCTCTCGCCCACGCTGAAGCAGAAGATGGAGAACTTCATTTTTCCAAGCATAGCGAAAATAAATCAAAGGGCAAAAGGTGTTTGAAACAGATTCCGTTTTGTCTGAAATCACAGTCGAGTTTCAATTCTTGTTTGAATGGGATTCTTACCAGATTTCAAAAGCATCAAATTTCCAGAGAACCTACTCATTGTGGAGCACAGCCCAAAAGAAGTTTTCATGAGAAATCAAGAGCTCTTCAGGAAGGAAAGGTCCAGTTGTACCCACAGAATCAGCCTAATTTTTAATTCGCCAGAGACCTGCAATCAGATCTTGCAAATCTTGCCTTACTATCCACTTTCAAGTTCAGAGACCAACGATCTTCCCATCCAGGACGATTACCTGGCCGTCCAACCACACGGTGGGATGATGAAAAATCATGTCCACATGCAACGGAGCAAAAATACTCCCTCCCAGAGTTCGGTTGTCCCCCACTGCCATGTGACAAGTGCCCCAAGCCGTTTTAGCTTCTCGCAAAGTAACCTTTTTCCGGCATTCGGGATTGGTTCCAATTGCGAATTCGGCGATGTTTCGAGCTACCTTTCCACCTTCTTCAAGAATTTGCCAGAATCGCTCGGCAGTAGGGCTGCCGGTCACCGATTTCACATAGCCGCCAGATACTTCAAAGCGCATGGGCTCTGAGACAAAGCCCAATTCTCCGTGTTCAATGGACACAGGATTGACCATGACACCCTCTGCCGATCCTTCAACCGGGCCAATCGCTCCCTCACCGTCTGGGCAAGCGGTGATCTGGCCCGGTTCGGCTGCGATTCCGTTGAATTCGACGCACTCTCTTCCCTCAAGCGAAAAGGTCATGTTGCAACCATCCGGCGTGGAAAATCGACCCTCTCGGGCTTCGTTAAGCCGCTCTCCAAGGTTTCGAGTGATTTTGCCAATTTCTTCGTAGTCCGCAACCGCGCCACCGACCGTCATCATTTCTTCCTCGAACCCCCACATGTCCACCACGCGAGCTCCGGCTGCTAGAGCCTCCCTGACGGCATCGGTGTGCGTAGCCGCAAAGCTCCCCTGAAGATAGATGCACTCAGAGGCTTTCATGGCTGCGGCAACGTGCTCAGGGGGCTCGACACCACCCATTGTGGTCGGTTTCATGTACATGAGGGCCAGTTCTCCCCCGGCGGCCGAGATGGCGTGGGCGAGCGCCTGCGTGATCGAGGCGGGTCGGGTCGGATCGGTGAGGAGGAGTACCCTCTCCCCAGGCCGAACAGCCAATACCTTTTCGACAAGCCGCTTGACCGTCGGTGCCACGAAGAATTTGCTCACGGATAATAACCTCCTAATCAGTCCTGATTACGGATAATAACCTCCTAATCAGTCCTGATTAATAATGCCAGACCATTAAGGGAAGAAAATAACCTCTTGACAACCATAGCAACTATTTAGAATAGTAAGCATAATTCCTATTGATGAGAAACTGCTTCGGAATGAGAGGAGATCCTCAGGTTTCACCCGCAGTTTCAATTTGTCGTCCCACTTTTCAAATTTAAGGAGGGGAACAATGAAACGGATCGTGTTGGCGTTATTCAGTTTGGCCGTGGCCGTAGCGTTTCTGGCGGTGCCGAATTCATACTCAGCCGAATCGACGCTCGCTAAGATAAAAAAGCGCGGTGTGCTCATCGCGGGAGTAAAGTTCGATTTTCCGCCGATGGGCTTCATCAACAAGAAAACCGGAAAGCCCGACGGGTTCGACGTTGACCTGGTGAGGGAAATCGCCAAGAAGCTGGGCGTTAAGACAAAATTCGTCCAGGCGCTCTCGAAAACGCGGATTCCGCTCATCATCAACGGAAACGTCGATCTCATCGCCGCCACCATGACGCATAAGCGCTCGCGCGATAAGGTGATCGATTTCTCGATGCACTATCTCATCACGGGCCAGCGATTCATCACCCGCAAGGATACGGGCATCACGCATATCTCCCAGCTCGCCGGCAAGCGCGTTGCCTCCGTTCAGGGGGGGAACGCGGGACCGAACCTGCTCAAGGTCCAGCCCAAGGCGATCATCGTCCCATTTCAGGAGCACACGGAAAACCTTCTCGCCCTGAAACAGAAGAAGGTGGACGCCATGGTCACCGACGACATCCTGCTGCAGTATTTTGCGAAGAACAATCCAGACCTCGTCGTACCGGGCAAGCTCTACACCATCGAGCCTTACGGGATGGGCCTTCGGGAAAACGATTCTGACTGGCGCGATTTCGTCAACGAGGTTATCCTCGAGCTCTGGGAGACCAAGCGCTATCACGCGATCTGGCGGAAGTGGTTCGGCCGGGATCCTGATTTCACGCTTCCCTGGTTTCCGAAATAGGTTGCGTTTCAATCATATCGCTGCGATAGACGGCCATGCTGCCGCTCCCCGCCGGGGAGCGGCAGCATGGCCGCGGGAGAGGCGAGCATGAGCGGCGAAGACCGAGGCTGGGTATCCGCCGCCATGGCTAAGGTCAGCCGGTGGCAGCCCTTCGAATCACCCAGAGAGCGCAAGGCCTTCCTCCTCACCTGGGGGAGCATTGCGGCCTTCGTCGTTTGGTATTTCGCGTTCAACCTGTGGCCCTTCAATTTTGAAACTGAGTTCGATTATCAGTGGCGCTGGCACGTCATCTGGGACTACAGGGGGTATCTCGTGACGGGCGTCGGGGTGACGATGTACATCTTTGCCTGGTCACTCGTCATCAGTCTGATTCTCGGCGTTTTTTGCGGGATCGGGCGGACGACGGAAATCCGCTGGATCCGCGTCCTCTCCACCTGCTATGTGGAAATCTTCCGGAACATTCCGCTCCTCGTCCAGATGTGGTGGGCTTATTTCGGCCTTCAGGAACTCCTCAACGTGTTCGTGAACGAACCGCTCGGGATCCTGATACTGATCCCCAGCATCTTCGCCTGCATACTGGGCCTCTCGCTCTACACCGGCGCCTACATGGGGGAGGTTATCCGGTCCGGCATTCGGTCCATCCCGAAGGGACAGTGGGAGGCTTCGTACTCGACCGGGCTGTCGCGCTACCAGACCTGGCGGCACATCATCCTGCCCCAGGCGCTGGTTATCGTCATCCCGCCCATGTCGAGCCAGGTGGTTAACATCATCAAGAATTCCGCGGTGGCGATGACGATTGCCATCACCGACCTGATGTTCTATTCGCAGAAAATTGAGGAAGAGACTTTCGCCGGATTTGAGGCCTATACCAGCGGCACGTTGATTTTCCTGCTTTTGACCCTGATGACGGTGGGCGTGATTTATGGCGGCCAGCGGATGCTCAACCTGAAGGTGCGCTCGGCCACTTGAGCCGAACGCCGGAGGAAAAATTCCCTTGGAATCGTTTTGGAAGTGGTACGTCATCCCCGAAAATATCGGATTTTTCGTTCAGGGGTTCGGCCTGACCCTCCAGCTGTTCGCTTTGAGCTGGGTGGGATGCTGGATCTTCGCCATCATTTTCGGGGCGATGCGCTATTCCAGGCTCTGGTGGCTCCACTACCCCGCCGCCATGGTGGTGGAGGTGATCCGGGGAATGCCGGGCCTCATGTTCATAGTCTGGGTCTACTTTCTGAGCCGCCCGCTCGTGGGCTTTTCGCTGAGCCCGTTCTGGGCCGCGATGTGGGCCCTGATGATTCATAATGGCTCCTATGCAGCCGAAATCGTCCGGGCCGGACTCGATTCGGTGCCGAGGGGCCAGATGGCGGCGGGCTACTCGACGGGCTTGGGCTACATCCAGGCGATGCGCTACATCGTGCTCCCCCAGGCACTGCGGAACATGGCGCCAGCCATCGTGAACCGCTCGGTGGCCCTATTCAAGAACACTTCGCTGGCTTTCGTCATCGGGGTGATCGAGTTCTTCCGCGCGGGTACCATCGTGAACGGCCGGGAGAACGCCTCCTTTGCGGTCTTCACCTTCATCGCCGCCGTCTATTTCGTTTGTTGTTTCTCGGTTTCGCGGCTGGGCAACCGCCTCGGGCAAAGGCCCGGCGCCATCGAGGATACAACAGCGGTCTAACGCCGCCTGAATGCGGCTAGAGGATTTTTTCGAGAAACTGCTTCGAGCGTTCTTCTTTGGGGTTGGAGAAGAACACGTTGGGATCGCCCGCTTCGACGATGAGCCCTTCGTCCATGAATACCACCTGGCTGGCGACCTCCTTGGCAAATCCCATCTCGTGCGTCACCACGGCCATCGTCATTCCGTCGCGCGCCAGGTCGAGCATGACGTTCAAAACCTCGTGAATGATCTCTGGGTCGAGGGCGCTCGTGGCCTCGTCGAAGAGCATTACCTTGGGGTTCATCGCCAGCGCACGCGCGATCGCGACGCGCTGCTGCTGGCCGCCCGAGAGTTCCGAGGGAAAGCTGTCCGCCTTTTCGGGGATACCCACCTTTCCCAGAAGATCATGGGCCACTTTTTCGGCTTCGGGCCGGTTCGAGCCGCGCACCTTGATGGGAGCAATCGTGATGTTTTGAAGGGCCGTCATGTGGGGGTATAGGTTGAACTGCTGAAAAACCATTCCCACCTCGGAGCGGAGCTCGGTCATGTTGGTATTCGGGTCGGTCACAGATAGGCCGTCCACGACGATGTCGCCCCCCTGAATTCTCTCCAGGCCGTTGATGCACCTGAGGAAAGTGCTTTTTCCAGATCCGCTTGGCCCGCAGATGACGACTACCTCGCCCTCATGGATATCCATCGATACTCCGCATAAGGCTTCGAAGTCTCCATAGAATTTATGGACATCGCGCGCCTCGACCATGATTTTGGCGTTCATGGATTTACCCATAGAATGAGAATCAATCACTTCTTAGGATGGTCCATCCAATTGTAACCACCGGACCGTGACGAATCAAGGCCGGCCCGGGCCGGACGGGATTGTGAGGATAATCCGGGCTGGGCATGGCGTTCCGGAGGCGTTTTATTTCGCTTTTTTCTCGCAGACCTGGCATTTTCCTTCCGGCATGTTTTCCCGGGCCGTCTGACATTCCTTCTTTGTGTCGTAGGGCCCGAGCACCATTCCGTTCGGAAGCGTCAGGCACAGGTTCGCCGAAACGGCTAGCTTTTTCTCTTCTTCCGAACACCCCACGAGAAAAACGAGAACGAGGACGAACAGGAGGCGGGAAAAGAAATTTGTCGATATCCAAGGTACGCGATCAATAGGCCGATCCATCCTGCCGTCCCTCCCGAAAAAAGTGTATTACCCAAGCTGCTTGAATACTTCCCCGATGATGCCCATTCCCTTTTCGATTGTGGCTTCGTCCACCGAGTACGTAAAGCGCAGGTGGCCCTCGCCTGATACACCGAATTCAGATCCGCTCCGGACTGCCACACCCGACTCCCATATCCTTTTGCGGACTTCAATTGATGTCAGCGGAAATTCGTAGCAGCAATATAGATAAAAACCCCCTTGAGGCTCTACGGGAAGTAAGCCTGGAATCTCCTTCGCCATTTGGTGCATCAGGCTGCCGCGCTTGAAGTACTCCTTCGCCATGTCAGCGACACAATCCTGGGAGCCGCGCATCGCCGCCGCTCCTGCCCGCTGAACGAACGTGCAAATCGGCCCGTTGATGGAGCGGTGGACACCGAAGAGAAGTGAGGTGAGGCCCGGCGGCGTGATCATGTATCCCACCCGCCAGCCGGTCATCGAATAGGTCTTGGAAAGCGATTTTAGGAGAAAAATCCGATCCTTGTGCTCCTTGAACGAAAGCAGGGGAATATGCTCGAAGCCGGGCTGTAGGATTTGATCGTAGGCCTCGTCAGAAACCAAGAGGAGTTCTTTTTCGGCACAGAGCTCGACAAGCGCCTGGACCTCATCGTGCGTGTAGACGATGCCTGTCGGGTTGTTCGGATTGCAAATCACGACCAGCCGAGTTTTACCGGTGATGGCCGCGCGGATGGCACCGATGTCGAGATGATAGTCGGCGTTGTGAGGAACGAGGACGGGAACCGTGCCGAGTTGGCGCGCTACGTGCGAATAGAGAGAAAATGTCGGGTCCATGATGATGACTTCATCGCCAGGGTCGAGGAGGGCGGTCATTACGGTGTAGATGCCCGAGCTCGCCCCGTTGGTGGCGAAAACGTCCTCGGGGAGGTATTCGCCACCCGAATCACGGCGGACGGCCTCGCAGGCGCTCACGAGGAATTCGGGGTCCCCATAGCCGGGGGCGTAGAATGTGAACCCATCGTCAAGGGCGTCTTTCGCGGCTTGGCGGATATGTCCCGGAGTGGGAAACGAGGGCGTACCACTGTCGAGGCGGATCATGCCCTCGGGCCGCTTGGCGGTCATGTGGTTCGCCCGCTCGCCTCCGGCGACGCTTAGTACGTACTGGGAAATATGAACCATTCCGTCAGCTCCAGAAGATGAGTCGGATTTTTATCAGGGGCGATTTTAGTGAAGGGCGGCGGTCACCTGGGAGCCCCAACTCCGCACAATTCCGGTCCGGAAGAAGCCCTGAAAACGGAAATGATACCGCGCGAACATGAAAAAAAACCGCCCCGTGCGAAAAACATTACTGTCTTGATCCTACGAAACTTAAACCTTTGAATCTCTCGAAGACTTTCAATACAAAATCAAGGTCATTTCCCTTTATGGCAAAAAGGGGAACTCGCCCAGTACACCTGCATCCTCCTAAGGAAAAAACAACCGCAATACGAGATACCTGCCAGCCAGCACCCTGCCCGAATGGTCTGGGCCTTAC
>JAPYQX010000157.1 GCA_029937135.1 Nitrospinota bacterium | reverse complement strand
CTTCAGCCCTGGAACGAGTTTATGACCGTCGCCGCGATTTTCCTGTTCCAGTTCGTATTCGCGGTGAATTTCATCTGGAGTCTCTACAGGGGAAGGAAAGCCGAGGAGAACCCCTGGGGCGGGACGACGCTCGAGTGGACCACCCTCTCGCCGCCTCCTCACGGAAACTGGCCGGGGGCGATTCCCGAGGTGCACAATATGCCCTACGAGTATGGCGTCCCCGGGATCGACGGAGAATGGGTGAGTCAGGTTCAACCCGCCCCATGATTCCGGCGGCGGCGGAAGCCCGGCTCTTTAATTCATATACAAGATTACGAGCGATGGTATTTGAACCCAAAGGGGGAAATCGAAGATGAACCTGGAGCCCACCCTGGCCGCGAGCCCGGATACCGCGAGCCCGGATACGATGGAGGCTGCCGTTCCAGCGGGCAAGCTGGGAGTTTGGTGGTTCATCGCGTCCGAAATCATGGTTTTCGGTGGGGTTCTCGCCTCGTTTATTCTTCTTCGTCTGACGGGGCCGGATTGGTCCGGCGATATCGAGCACAACAATGTCCTGCTCGGGTCCATCAACACCCTTGTCCTCCTGACGAGCAGTTTCTTCATTGTCGAGGTTCTCGCAGCCAACAGGGCCGGCGACCTGGAAAAGTTCAAAAAGTACATGGTTTTTACAATCGTCCTGGGCTTTTTGTTCATGGTCATCAAGGGGGCGGAGTATACCGCCCATATCCAGGAGGGTTTTCTTCCGGACAAATCCCTGTTCTGGGCTTTCTATTATGGAATGACGGGATTGCACGGGCTGCATGTTCTGGCCGGTATCGTGGCGAACATTTCCCTGCTGGTGGTGGTATCCAAACCCGGGGGGCTCGCCCGCTTCGGCCATCGTTCAGAGATGTGCGGACTCTACTGGCATTTCGTGGATGTGGTCTGGATTTTTCTCTTCCCCCTGCTTTATTTGGGCTGAGGGAGAGGGCATTCGGCTAAACTGAAAAAATCTTCGGAGGAATTATGGCTGCTGCCGAGAATCATGGACCGAAAAATATCGTCATCTGGGCCTATCTGGTCATCCTCGCGCTCGTATCCGTGTTTGTGTCCTTCATTTTCCCCTCTCCGGCTGATACGGTGGTCATCTTTGGCCTGGCTATTGCCAAGGCGACCCTGGTCCTTTTGTATTTCATGCATCTCCGGGTGGAAAATATCTTCATTCACTCCCTCTTTTTTGTCCCGCTGGCGCTGGTGGTCGTCATGTTCTTCGGCTTCATGCCCGACCTGAACCACTGGCTCTACTAGGGAGTTTCGGAGAGTTCCGGTTTCGTCTTTCATGCTGCGCTCGCCCCTATCAGCCTCGTTGCGCCTGCCGGCCCTTTCGCGCCCGGAAGGATAAGGATATATATCCGTGGGGAGGCCGCACCCCAAGAAGGCGGCCGAGGGAGGCGGGGCGATGGTGGAAATCGATTCTGTATTCAGGGAGGGCGGCCTCAAGCAGATGGCCGAGCTCCTGACGAACCCGGCGTGTTGCGGAATTCATCTCTCCCGCGCCCGGATTCGCCAGATTGGCTTCGACATGAATCTGCGCTCGGGCGTCCAGTCGCGCTCGCGGATGTTGGAAAATCTGTTCCGCGAGGCAGGGGGCGAAGGCCGAGTGGAGGAGTTGCTCGAAAGGCTCGAAGCCGAGACCGGAGCCTGGCAGGCCCGCTACAAGGAATGGGCTCGTTCCTGCCCGCCAGCGAAATCCGCCTGGAAGGATTGGGGTGGCCGGGCCAGCCAGTTGCGCCGCTCGTTGCGCCGGGCCAGGAGGTGGGCGCGAAAAATCGGAACCGAGGCGCCGGGGGCCCAGTCCCCTGGTTAGACTTTCAGCCCCCCGGCCAGGTATCCCTCCCGGGGGCAGGCATCCCCGCCAAACTCAGGCGGCCCGCAGGGCTCAGGTGGACCGCAGAATTTTTTCGATGTGTTTTCTGTCCTCGAACGCGAACTCGCGTGTCCATTTCGAGAGCGCGCGGTAGAAATCCGTATCAGCATCCTCCTCCGTGCTAGCCATAAGGAGGGGCATCCATCTCAACAGATGTGCGTCCATGAACCGGGCCGCGCCCGAGAGGCTCTCCGCGGCGAGTGGGCGGTCCTCGCCCCGCCATGCGTTTTCCTCGCGGCCGGCGAGGTGGGCGAGAAACTCAAGCTCGACGCTGATGTGATCCATGGCGACCAGGCCGATGTTTCGCGAAACGCCGCCGCCCCGGCCCGGGTTGAATCCGCATGAGCGGTAGAAATCGGTGACGCGATCGGTGGCGCCTGAGTTCAGGTGGCCGCTCTCATCCACCAATGCAGCCTCGTAGGGGGGTGTGGAGATCAGAAACAGGTTGGTGAAATCAACGTGCAGGGCCTTCTCGAAAGACGCTGTCCGCTCCTGCCTCTCTCGGGGGAAGAGAAAGGGATAGTTTTCCACCAAGAAATCGAGCAACTCCGCGTCGGGCGAGTCGAGAAAAGCGGCGGCCTGGACCCGGTAGATTTCCTGGCGGAGGCCGGCCTGCTCGATCAATTCCTCGCTGCTGGGCAGTTTTTTCCCGAGCGCGCTCATCGGATCATCTTCAAGGCCATGCCTTAGCCACTCTCCGTCATGGGGAAAATACGGTTGAGCGTCTCGTTGACCGGCGCAAGGGTAAAGGGAAGCTCGCTTTTAATGGACCCTCCCGAGGGATCTATATGTTCCGTGAATATGGTGTCCAGGGCGGCGCGGTCGCCCCCGGCGGCCGGAGACATCGCTTCGGCGGCCCACCCCGTGAGGCGGGTCAGGAATTTCGGAACGGGAATGAGCTTGGGCCGTTTGCCCAGCCGCCGGGCCACACGGCCGATGAGATCGGCATAGGTCACCGTATCGGGCCCGGAGAGGCCCATGGTTCGCATGGGCATGGGAGGGTTGGATAGCGCCCACTCAATAGCGGCGACGACATCGGTCTGGGATACAGGCTGGACGCGAACCGAGCCTCCACCGACAAGGGGAGCAACGGGAGCCCGGACCTTCCGGAGAATTCGCTCGAGCGATTCATTCCCCTGGCCGAGAATCATTGGCACCCGGAAGATCGCGCCCGGGAGGGCGGCGTCGAGAATCCCTTTTTCGGCGATACCCTTGGACTGCAGATATCCGTTCCTGGCGTCCAGGTCGGAGCCGGGATGACTCAGAAAGATAAAGCACCTCGGACGGATACCCTTGATGGCTTCGAGGAGAGCTATGGTGGTTCCGCAGTTGGATTCCCAAAGGGTCTCGCCCGGACGGGTTTTGAGCCCTCCGGCGAGATGGACGATGGCCTCGGCGCCCTCGACGGCTTCCCGAAGGGCAAGGGGGGCCGAGTAGTCGATCTCGATCAGTTCGGCGGCCAGTGGACGCAGCGCCTCGGCTCTGTCCACGTCGCGGACGAGCGCGCGTATCCTCGTCGGAACGATTTTCGAGCCCTGGCTGAGGTGTTGAATCAGGGATTGTCCGACAGCGCCGTTTGCTCCCGTGATTACAATGTCGATGGAATCAACTCCCCGGTTGCCCGCCTTCCAGGCGGAAGAATTTCGTTGGGTTTCGAGCGCTTCACGTCAGGGGCCGTCCGGCCAGGGCCATCCCGTGGAATCATCCCATCTTCTCCGAAACCGTGCCAGAGGGAGGGGAGGGGCAGGCCCCCGGATTTATCCCGGACAAAGGTATACCGCCACTCGCAGGTATTCTTCAACGCCCCGGTGGAGGCAGCGAGGAACTTCATGCCGCTGCCCACGATGGAGCCGAAATCGAGGGCGTTACGCCTCATTTCTCGGATCCCTGCTCGTTCGCCGATCCGGCCCACAAACTCTATTTTACCCCAATGTTCCAGAATTTTTTCCGGCAAGGGGAAAAGTGGTTCCTCGGGATGGCGCCTGCGGGCGAACCGGTTTCCAGAATTTTGGGAATTTCATTTCTCGGGACTCTTCAGAGCGCGGGATATTGTCTTTAGGCAGCGCGTCCAGCTGATCGATTGGGAGGGCGTCCGCTTTTTCAAATTCATGCGATTCGAATAAATCCAAACGATCCGAAAACCCGTTCTATTGGTTTTCAGTCTGGCGCTAGGCCTCAATCATACGAAAGTGCCGATCCTGCGGAATGAGCCGTTCCCATCCGTCTTTTTTGACGATGACGGAGTATTCGATCTGGTAGCCGCCGAAACCGACGGTACCCACGGGGGCCTCGATATTGATCGTGGCGTTTTCGGGGAGCGGAATTTCCGAGGTGGGGGGCAGAAACGGCCGGTCGTATTTGGCCTCCTCGCTCAGGATGAAGGGGAACTCGCGCGCTTCGAGCCCTACGGTGTGTCCGGCGAAGGGGCTGTTGAATTCCGGCATGCCGGCCTCGCGGATGCCGTCGCGGAGGGCGTGGAAAATCTGCTGGCCGGTGCATCCCTCCTTGATGACCTTGAGAGCTTCGTGAAAGCCGGTGTCGATAGCCTTCCACTCTTTCCTGGCTTTTTCGGGAGGCTCTCCGATGCAGCCGCATGAGCCGGTGTCGGCATTATAGTTTTTGAAAAAGAGTCCTGCGTCGAACATGAACAAATCGCCCTTTTCGAGCTTTCGCCTGGTCGGCGGAAAAATATAGGTGCTGCGAGGGCCGCTGTTGAAATGGAACCAGTGCCACATCCCGCCGGGCCGAGCGACATTCTCCCGCCATATCGCGGCCACATCGTTTTCGCTGATTCCGGGGCGGAGGCTGGCGAATACGGCTGAGATGGCGTCCTCGTTCACCTGGGCGGCCGCCCGGAGGCGATCAAGCTCATCGGGCGTCTTGACGAGGCGAATCATCAGGAAAAGATTCGAGCCGGGGATGAACTCGCATCCGGGAAGCGATTTCCCGAGCGACTCGAAGAGCGAGGGAGGACAGCCCTCATCGTCGAGGGCGATGCGGCCCCGCGTGATTCCCCTGGCCTTGAGCGCCGCGAGGAGAGCGTCGAGGACGGTTTTATGCCTTCCGCCGCTTTCCGTGAGTTCCTGAAAGCGTTTTTGCTCGTCATCGGCGGGCTCGAAACCCTCCGGGAAGATGACGCCGGGGACGCCTCCGTAGCTGTAGACGCGTTCGGGATAGCCCCCGTAGGCGGCGAAATAAGTGTTGTCGGAGCGGGTGAGGATGAGGTCGGTCCCGGCGTCGGGGTTGTTGGTCATGATGGCGTAGCTCTGGAGGCTCCTGTAGACGCGCTGGGCCCATCCCACATGGCCTGTCAGGTAGGTGACATTCTCAAGGGTGGTTCCGATGATTGCGGTCAGGTCATGCTCGGCCATAAGGGCGAGCGCACGCTCTTTGTTCAGGAGCATGATTAATCTCCCCATGAAAATTAAAAAAGAATTCTACCGGCTCGAATGTGTTTGAAGCTACACCAAGAGGCTCCCGATGACCAGCCGAAATTGGTCTCCCGGTGAAGTTGAGAAATGAGCAAAAGGTGCCTATAACCAAGGAAGCTGCCCCCGCCGGGGGGCGCCTTCATCACCGATTGAGGAGTTGGCTTATGACACTCGACCGTTCGGCGGCCGAGGAGTTGTTATTCGAGTGGACCCAGAGCGCCAGCCTTCGTGCCCATGCCAGGGGCGTTGAGGCCTGCATGCGCGCCTATGCCCGCAAGTTCGAGGAGGACGAGGAGCTGTGGGGCGTGACAGGTCTTCTCCACGACCTCGACTATGAAAAACACCCCACCGAGCAGGAACATCCCCGGATAGGCTGTGAGGTTTTGAAGGAAAAAGGATATCCGGAGTCGATGCTCCAGGCCATTTTGGGCCACGCCGAGTATCTGGGTGTACCCCGCGAAAGTCAGATGGCCCAGGCCCTTTTCGCGGTCGATGAACTCGTGGGCCTTATCACGGCGGTGGCGCTGGTCCGGCCGAGCAAGGATATCCGGGAGGTCCAGCCCAAGAGCGTTAAGAAGAAATGGAAGGACAAGGCCTTTGCCAGGGGGGTCAACCGGGCCGATATCGAGAAGGGGGCCGAGGAATTGGGTGTTCCCCTCGCCGACCATATTGGATATTCTCTTGAGGCGATGAAATCGGTTGCCTCCGAATTGGGTCTCGATGGCTCCACTCCCCGGTGAGAGGGGATAAATATGACCAAACCGCCCCTATTTCGATTGACGGTTCCGGCGGTTTTCATTGATAATCCACCGCGGCGGGCATACTGTTGAAAAATCAGTTGTTGACAGCAATTAAGTTGATGGATTCATGAAACGGATTTTGGGAAATTAAGCAGGATTCAGGTCTCCCGAGCGGGGTGTTCTCGAGGCCGATCAAATCAAGGAAATAGTAAGAGGAATTCAAAAAAAAACATGGCTGAACAATCGGACGGAAACGGCCACAACGGGGGATCTCATAAGAAGGAAGTTGTAGAAGTCGAATCGGTGGCCATTCGTTTCGCCGGGGACAGCGGCGACGGAATGCAATTAACGGGTGATCGATTTTCAACCGCATCGGCAATCGCGGGAAACGACCTGAGAACCTTTCCGGATTATCCCGCCGAGATTAGAGCCCCCATCGGGACCCTTGCAGGGGTGAGCGCTTTTCAAATCAATATCAGCAGCAGCGACATCCATACGCCGGGTGATGTGCTCGATGTCCTGGTCGTGATGAACCCCGCCGCGATGAAGGTGAATATCGACGATCTCAAGCGCGGCGGAATACTCATCGCCAACACGGACAATTTCACCGAAAAGAATTTCAAGAAAGTGGGTTTGGACTCGAATCCACTCGACGACGAAGGGCTCAGGGGCAGATACCAGGTGTTCGAAGTGCCCATCACCAGTATGACGCGCAACGCACTTTCGGAGTTGGACCTTCAGTCAAATCTCGCTGATCGCTGCAAGAATTTTTTTGCTCTCGGCCTGATGTTCTGGATGTATTCGCGGCCGATGGAGCACACGAAGAACTGGATCAAGGAGAAGTTCGGAAGCCGCTCCGAAATAGTGAAGGCCAATACGCGGGCGCTCGAGGCCGGGTATTACTACGGCGAGAACGCCGAAATTATCGGCAACCAGTATGAGGTTCACGAGGCCACCTACCCCGAGGGAAAATACCGCAACATTACGGGCAACGTGGCGA
>JAPYQX010000156.1 GCA_029937135.1 Nitrospinota bacterium | reverse complement strand
TTTGTGGGGCGTGCCACTCGTCAGGGTGCGCCCGTACATGCGCATCCCTTCTCCAGCGAAAAACTCGGCCAGTTGAATAGCTCCGCCGGTCTCGCCGAACGCTTCTCCCGGAGATTTTCCGGTCTCCTCCGCCACCACATCGGCGATATCTTTTTGCCGCCCGCGCATCGCTGTCGCCACATCGAGGAGAATGCGGCCCCGTTCCACGGGCGTGCGCTCCGCCCAGGCGGGCTGGCTCCGCTTCGCCGCCGCAACCGCTTCCCGGACGTCTACCACTCCCGAACGGGCGCTCATGCACATCCGGGCGCCGGTGGCCGGATTCAGCTTTTCAAACACCTTGCCGTCCGCGGCGGAAAGCTGCTCGCCGCCGATCCAGTTCGGGATCTCCCGAGGCAATTGTTCAACTACCATTTCCGAAACCTCACCATGCCGTCCACCCACCGTCGATGACCAGGTTGGAGCCGGTCATATAAGATGAGGCCCCCGAAAGAAGAAACACGATTGCGCCTTCATAATCCTCAGGCCGCGCCATCCGCCCGAGAGGGACCCGCCCGTTATAGTTTCTCAGGAAATTCTCGTCTTGATCGTTAAACACGCCGCCGAAGGTGACAGTGTTGACCCGCACCCCTTTCCCGCCCCAGTAGGTCGCCAGGTAGCGGGTCAGATTGAACAGCGCCGATTTGGAAGCCGAGTAGGCGACCGGCTTGAAAAAATTGTCGCCGGCCTCTCTTCGATAGGCATACAAGCCTTGATCCGGAGAAACAAGGCCGTAAATCGAGGACACATTGATGATGGAACCCCGACCCGCCTGAGCCATGCGCCCACCGATCACCTGGCAGGTTTGGAAGACACCTTTCACGTTCACGGACATCACTTTGTCCCAGGATGCCTCTGGATATGTCTCGAACGGGCCGTTTTCCTCCACAGGGGCATCAGGAGGAGAGTCCAGCGCCGCGTTGTTGATGAGACCGTCCGGGATATCCCACTCGCTCTCAACACGGCCAAGCGCGGTCTCAAGACTTCCGCGGTCGGTTACGTCCGCCTCGAGAACCATCAGGCGCCCAGCATCCTGCGCTTGAACCAGGTCGGGCGGAAGGCGGGTCCCCTCGACGCCAAGATCGAAAATAGCAACCCGCGCTCCACGGGCCACGAGCGTCTGCGTATACCGCCGTCCGAGCTGGCCCAGGCCGCCCGTGATAACGACAACCGTATCGGCAATGCTGAACAAATCTTCACTCACAAAAGCTCTCCATCCGGAAGCATTAAAAAATAACAGGGAGGGTCATTCGGCGCGGGAGGCAAGGACTTTCTCAAAAATATCGCAAACCTCGCGAACGGCTCCGTAACCACCCGGCGCCCGGGTCCGGTATGCCGCGATGGAAGCGACATCAGGATGCGCGTCCTGCACAACGATGGGCAGATGCACCTTCTCCAGACAGGCCAAATCGTTCACGTCATTTCCAACGAAAGCGGCCTGGGCAAACGTCAAATTTCGCTCTTCAAGAATTTTTTCCAGGGCCGAAGGCTTGTCCTCGCACCCCTGAACGCAAAGAACTCCCAGTTTCCTGGCCCGGGCGCTTACCACCGGATTAACCTCAGTCGATATGATAACCGCCCCCACCCCGAAACGCGCCAACTTCGCCAGGCCAATTCCGTCCGCCCGGGTGCACCGGACCGCCTCACGGCCATCCTCGAAGACATAGACCGCGTTGTCCGTGAAAACACCATCGAAGTCGAATCCGATGAGGCGTACCCGGCGGACCCTTTTGGCCACCTCGGGGTTGATGGTAATCCCTTCGATCATGGCTTCACCGCGGCTCATGCGTCCCGGACATCCTCGAACATGATGTTTTCGTCTTCCTCGATCGGACGGACGATCTCCTTGCCGAGCAGATTTTCCAATTCGTAGGGAGGAAGTCCGTTTCCGGGGGATTTCAGGCACACGTCGCCTTCCTGAAGCACATGGCCGCCAGGCAGATCTCGGGACGCCACCAATTTTTTGCTCATTTTGTAAAGAGGATTTTCCTCGCTTTCGTATTTTCGCTTTTTGCCGTCGCCCAACGCCACCCTGGCCCGCTTGATATCCCGGACCACTCGTCTCATTCCGTTGCCTTCCATTGAAAAAGCATGATCGGAACCTTTCAGGGAACGATTGAGGGTAAAATGTTTTTCAATCACGCGCGCTCCGATCACATAAGCGACCAGAGCCATCGCGATTCCGTTGTCGTGAGAGGAAAGTCCAATGACAATATCCGGAAACCGCTCGCGGTAGGTTTCGATTACCCTCAAGTTCAGTTCCTCGAACTCCGCCGGGTAGCCCGCGGTGCACTGCATCAGGCACAAGTTCTGATTGATCGGCATCACCGCATCATACGCCCTGACGACATCCTCCATGCTGCCTCCGCCCGTACTGACAAACATGGGCTTTTGAAATTGAGCGACGTACTTGAGGAGAGGCGTGTTTTTCAAGTCGCCCGAGGCGATCTTATACGCTGGCGCGTCCAGATCCTCGAGAAAATCAGCGCTCACAAAATCAAAAGCCGTGGAAAAAAAGGTGACGCCCAATTCACCGCAATAACGGAAAAGCTCCTCGTACTCTTCCCGCCCGAACTCAAGCGCCTCGCGGTGTGTTCCGTAGGTCTCACCGTAGCTGTTGCGATTTTCATACGAACTGCCGAACATCGCTTTCGTGAACAGGGTCTGATTATCTCTCTTTTGAAGCTTTACCGCATTCACGCCGCACTCTTTTGCGTTACGAAACAACTGCTTAGCTTTTTCGATATCCCCTTGATGGTTATGGCCAATCTCGGCGATTATGTAACAATCGCTTTTATCGTTGATAGTAAAGCCATCGACAACGAACTCTCTTACCATTGAGAAAACCCTCTTCCTTTACCATCTGAATTTATGGATGCGCCCTTCATTTTGAAGGTAGGAAATGACCGGCCAGTTAGAAAACCTATACTTCGATCAAATACATAACTGAAAAAATCGACATCACCTTTTCTCATACCTGCAAATTAGAATTGAAGAATATTTTCTCGCGGCGCCTTTCATGAGATTCGATGGAAAACGCTCTGATATAAATGGATTAAGGCGGACGAACCTATCGAGTATATGAGGAATTAAAAGGAGGTTCACAAATCTTGCCTCCCTGATCTCTAAACCATAGTCATTCCCCAACGATATCATTTGGGATTCGTTGTATTTTTTATGCTTTATTCTTTCGTCTTTCACATATCCCTCGGTTTTCTTTTGCTTTTTCGGAGGAACCAAGGTTTTCTTCAGCCGTATCGCAGGAGCCATGAAATCGATAAATCTTTGCTCCCTCTCTCGCGCGACATTTTCTCCGTTTGGGACGGCGATAATAGCCGTACCTCCCTTTTTCGTAATCCGGCTGACTTCGGTAAAATGGGCATCGGGCTCATCGTAGTATTCAAGAACACCTATTGATAAAACCAGGTCCGCGAAGTTGTCCGAAAGGCCCGAATTGTCGCCGTCACCTACGGAAAACTCGTAATCAGGATAAAGTTTTCGGCATTCTGCAACCATTTTTTCCGATATATCGATTCCGTGATATTTAGACTCGGCGGGATTAAAAAGAGGGGCATAGTCTCCGGTGCCGCACCCCACGTCCACAACAACGCCGAATCGACGGCCCTGGACCATCGCACGAACCACATCCCGCCGCGAGCGGAAAGAATACTTCTCCAATCGATCGTGCCACTTCGCGGCATACTGATCGAAATGATTGGCTACCACATCCTTACTCATCGACAAAAGACCTCATGAAATATAGTGGATACCGTTTTTACGAAGGTTTTCGCCATCGAGGAAAGCGGCAAAACAAGAAACAACAGGATTCAGGAATTTACATAAGAATGAAAGTAATAGGTTTCCTCGGCGCTTCTGTCAAAATAAATGCTGGCAAGTTCGATGTAATCAGCAATCGGCAGAACAAAAAAGGCCTCGACAAAGCGGGCCCCCTTGGGCCGGTTCAAAAAGCGGCTATTGAACGCATTTTGCCCCAGGGAGAAATGGGCCCAGTCGCGGGATTCCATCTGGGATTCAAACAACCGCAGCGCCTGGGCTTTTTCCTCTTTTTCACCGGTAATATCAACAATTACGTTTGGCGGAAGAACCGTGTAAACCTGATATCCCCAGACTTCGAATGACAGATTTATTTTTCCGGAGCGGAAAGATTCAAGCAGTGCATGATTAACGCGCCGGTGATCATCATGGTCATCAAGAAAAAATGGAAGAAAAACCGTTTCCGGACGGAATTCATTGATGCAGTCCGCCAGCGCCGAGGCGGCGGGCCCGAGGGGAATGTTTCTCAACGGAAATTCCAGAAATTCGGTTCCGTATCCAATCCTTTCGGCGACCCGGAGGGCCTCTTTTGCCGCGGGAGACGAGCGCTCTCCGGCAACATAAACCGTCTTTACTTCCGCACCATTTCGAATCGCTTTTATCAGGGTTCCCCCTGGCCCCAATATTTCATCGTCGGTATGAGGAGATATCACAAAAATACGTTTCCCTTTCGGAAAATCCAATACCTGTGGCGTCAGGTTTCGCGTAAACCTCATTGTTCCCATCACATCCGCACAAGCCTGTAGGTCCCCCAAAGCCACCCAATCTTTAATAAAAAACTTGTACGCTTTTCGATCGAGAAGATACTGCTTGATGCGATCTTTAAACGCGGAGAAAACAGCCATTACCATCTTCCACCAAACATATCGAAATCGGCCTTTTATTTAGCGAATGGTGTGTTCAATGGATTTCTCTACCACTCCGTCCTCGACCCGGCAGACGACATCGGCGGCTTCCATAATGGCCCGCTGGTGAGAAATGGCGAATATAGTCACACTCCCGGACAGCTTGCGCAATGTTTCGCATATCTCCGCTTCCGTCGATGGATCCAGAGCGGTGGTCGGCTCATCCAGAATCAACAATTCAGGCTCACATATGAGGGCGCGGGCAATGGCAATCCGTTGCCGCTGTCCACCCGATAATTTCCCTCCGCGTTCGCCGGCGGTCGCGTAGAGACCCTCGGGCATAGCAGCGATAAAATTCCAAGCTCCGGCGGCCCTGAGGGCGGCCTCCGCATCCAATGCGGTTAATCCGGACTGATTTAACGTCACATTCGCCAGCAGGGTGTCGTGAAACAGGATGGTTTCCTGGGGAACATATCCGATTTTCTCGCGCCATGCGTGAAGATCCACATCGGCCAGCGGAATGTCGTCCAACCAAACCTCGCCGGAATTCGGGCGGATCAATCCGACGATCAAATCGACGATGGTCGTTTTTCCCGCTCCCGAGGGCCCCACCACCGCAGTGAATTTCCCCTTCGGAATGGTCAAATCAATCCCGTCGAGAACCACATTCTCGCCGTAACGGAAGGATACGTCCTTCAAACTGATGGAAGACTGGAGAACCGGGGGCTTTGACCCCGTGAAATTCTCCCGTTCCGCCGTAGCCCGATTGATTGCGCCTTTAATTGACAAAAACGCCGCCTCACTTCGGACCAAATTTTGGTAGAAATTTTGAAAAGCGGCGATCCGCGTCACCGTCCGCTGAAATAAAATCGCCATAAAAATAAATTCTGAAAATGAGAACTTAAAATTGCTGAGGGCGATGAACATGCCAATTGACATGAAAATCGCCAACAAAGGCTCCGGCGCGGCTACCGAAGCCGCCTTGGCGACCACTTCGCGGCGTTGGGCCGATTGAATATCCTTGGCTTCTTGTTCAATAAAAGGCCCGAGGCTATCTTCCCTTCCCATCGCCTTGAGCACCTTAAAAGAAATGATGCCGTCTGTTAATCGTGATATGAGAGACTTGAGCGCGCTTGTTTGAATATAGCTCATTCGTCTCATCAGCCTGATGAAATATGAGAGACTAGCGAAGATCACGACGCCGAAAATCAAGGCGCCAAGAGTAATGTACCAGGACACCCACAGGGCAATAACGGCATAGACTGTTGCTTGAACCGCCTCCGCAAACATTTTGCACATCGACGTGTAGGTAGCCGATGCCTTGAGGGCTTCGCTGCTCATGGAATTGGCAAGACTGCCGGTGGATTGGCTTGTAAAATAACCCCACCGCGCTTCCATCAGGGATTTAATCAGAGAAATACGCATGTCAGCCGCGAACCCGGCCGCCGCATGGCCTACATGCCGCATGGCCAGCAAAGTCAATCCATTTTTGAGGACAATGCCCGCAACAAAGATGGACAAAAGAATTTCCAGCCGAACCGGCAAGCCGAATAAACCAAGAGCGCTGGTTACCATGCCCGATAGCCCGGAGGTGTCATTCATTCCCTCGCCAGAAGAGATATTGAGCACAGGCAATATTGTCATGATACCGAAACCCTCAGCCACGCCAGCGACCAGAAGCAAACCAAGAGCCACGGCCGTGCGCCAAGGGTAGGTCTTCAAGAGATAAATTATTATTTTAGCGACACTTGAAGGGGGCATCAGAAATCACTTTTCGTTTTTCGGGATGGGCGTTTTTCGATTTTCATACGATCACCCAAGCGGCCATTTCAAATTCGATAAACCCATGACACATATTACGGGCCGGTCCATTCCATAAGCATTCTCAAATCTTCGTCGATAGGAGGGCTCTCTTTCTTCAAACCTCCGGAACGCCCCTCCAGCCCAGTCACGATGGCGCTCCGGGCAGACTCATTTCGAATCAGATTCAGCATCACCAGGTCATCCATTGTCCTTACCTCACGGTTTCCTTCCCGGACCAGATGGATGGATTCTTTCACCAAATTTTTCAGGTGCCACAGAATTCTTCGAGATATTTTCTCATTTACCGGACAATGAAAGATCGCCGAAAAATAAGATTCATATTTTCCTTCTAATAGCTCCACCGCCAATTCATTCCAGTACCGATCGAACAGCGAGTCGTCCGAAACGACTTCCGAACATCGCAATAAATATTCCCGCCATCCCGGAGCAAGGGGGGATTCTTTTTTCATGAAATCCACACTTCCACTTACCCGTTCAACCGGCAGCAGGCTGATTTTATCGATTTCGTTATTTACAAATTCCATCTCCAGAGCAATTCCC
>JAPYQX010000155.1:4673-7105 GCA_029937135.1 Nitrospinota bacterium | reverse complement strand
GACCTGGGGGCCCTTTGATGCCTCGCGGACTTCCAGGATGTAGGCCCTGATCCGATCACCCCGCTTATAGACCTCGCGGAATATCTGCTCGCGCCTCGGGAGTAGCGCTTCGGTGCGGCCGATATCGATGTAAATATTCCTGCGCTCGACCTGCGAAACCGAACCCGTGATGAGTTCGCCCTGGCGGCCCTTGAACTCTTCGTAAATATTGGCCCGTTCGGCCTCGCGGACCCGCTGGACAATGACCTGCTTGGCCGTCTGCGCGGCGATCCGCCCGAGAGTTTCGGTGTCGAGCGCGATCAGGTAGGAGTCGCCGACCTGGATTTCGGGGCTCTCTTTTCTGGCGTCCTCGACATCAATTTCAGTTTCGGCGTCCTGGACAATCCGCACCACCTCTTTCACCACCTGAGCGGTGATTTCGCCCGTCTCCTCGTCGATCGACACCTTGACGTTCTCGCCGAGGGAGAACTGTTTTCTGGCAGCCGAGGCAATGGCCGTTTTCAACGTATCGAAGAGATATTCCTTGTCGATCCCCCGCTCACGTTCAAGCTGATTGAGAACCGCCACCAACTCCTGGCTCACCCGCTTACCCCTCCATCCCCTTTGCCGGACCCACCTTTTGGTCCCTTGCCCTGAAAAACGGAATCCCAGTCCACGTCCAACCGCGCCCGGGCGATTCCGCCGAGTGGGAAGGAGCACTCCTCCCCATCATCTGTTTCGATAGTGACGACATCGCTTTCGATGCCATTTAAAGCACCGGAGAACTGCTGCCGGCCGGTGGCTTCGTCGCGCTTCCTGAGCCGAACGGTGACCCGCTGGCCGGCGAAGCGGTGAAAATCCGCCGCCTTCCGAAGCGGCCTCTCGAGCCCGGGGCTCGAAACCTCAAGGATGTGGGTGGAGGCGACAGTGCCCTCCTCCTCCATCCGGCCGCCCAGCTCGCGGCTCATCCGCGAGCAATCGGCCACGCTCACGCCCCCCGGCTTGTCGATGAAAAGCTGGAATCTCTGGCGCTTGCCGCTTCCGCCGCGCTCGATATCCACCACCTCAAGACCCAGGTCGGCGGCCACGGTCTCCGCAAGTACCCAGATTCGGCTGACGGCATCATGCGAAACCACTTGCCCGGGCTCCGAATTGGGACGAAAAAAAGCGGGCCGCTTTTGCGGGCCCACTTCCCATACGTGCATTTAACACGACGGCCATAATGTACCCTTCTATGGGAATTTGTGCAAGATGAGTCTGCATACCGGAAAAAATGATTAATAACTCCCACGGCCCTCGCCTCTCCCCCCCCCTCGGCCCCCCTCGGCGCACGGGCGGGCCGCGCTTTTTCGTCTTGCCCCTATCTAGGCTCCATGCTAGATTTCCACTCCCAAAGGCCCATGTTTATTCAGTATTTACCGGGAGGCGGACTCAATGGCACAAGGAGAGGCCCAGCGGCGCGAGATGGTCCGCGTGGACGACACGCTTGAGATCAGTCACCGCGCGATCTCGGTCCAGGAAAAAGAGGCCCTTGAGCGTGAAATCATGGACACCACCTCCGGCCAGAGGGGGGATGGAATCGGTGTCCGGCATTCTCCAGTCCGCCGGACGGACGGTGGACCCCAAATCGCCCACCTGGCGCGCCATCTCGCTGCTCGACCAAAAGCTCGATCTGCTCATCACCCTGCTCCAGAAAGAGAACACGATCCAGGAGGTCGAATTCATCCGCTGCGGCGTCAACGTAAGCGGCTCGGGGATTCGCTTTCCGAGCCAGCAGGCCTACGAAAAAGGGGATATCCTCTGAATCGCGATGATATTCCCCTCCTCACCCCCCATGCGGATCGAGGCCGTCGCCCTTGTCGGACGGGCGCAAAGGTCGGGTAAATTCCTCGAACACCTGTCCGGCGCCGTCGTCGATATCTCCTCGAAATTCGTCGCCATCAGGGCGAATGACAAGGAAGAGATTCTGCGCTACACCTTCCTGCGCCAGCGGGAGCAGCTAAGGGCAAAGCGGGAGAGTTAAGGGTCAGGCAGGTGAGTTATCCGCCCGAGGCAGCGCCCGCCCACTCCGCGGGAGACACGTCTAGGCAGACGCTCCGCTAAAGACCGGCCCGGCGGGGGGTTTTTGCATTATATTTTCATCTTTATAAATAAACTGTTAGGAGCTTGATCGATGGCCACTCCCCTTCCGATGCCGAAACTCGGACTGACCATGGAGGAAGGCACCATCCTCAAATGGCTCAAATCCGAGGGCGAAAAAATCAAAAAAGGAGAGATGATTCTCCTGATCCAGACCGACAAGGTCGAGTACGAGGTGGAGTCTCCGGACGGGGGAATCCTGCTCAAGACATTCGCCGCCGAGGGCGATGTCATACCCTGCGGGGACAATCTCGCCGTCATCGGCTCGGAGGGCGAGGACACCGACGCGTTTCAAAATACCGCCGCCAAGCCCG
>JAPYQX010000155.1:0-4573 GCA_029937135.1 Nitrospinota bacterium | reverse complement strand
CCCGTGGCTTCCGCTCCGGCAGCGCCTGTTGCACCTGCTCCATCCGCCCCCCCCTCGGCTCCCACAGCACCGGCTGCACAGGGCCGCGTACTCGCCAGCCCGGCGGCGCGGCGCGTCGCCCGCGAGATGGGCATCGACTACCGGACCCTCAGGGGATCGGGCCCCGGCGGGCGAATCGTCCAGGCCGACGTACGTGCGGCGGGCTCCGGCGCTCCCCGTTCAATGCCGGCCGCGCCGCACGCCGCGCTGACCGGGCCTCCAACCGTGGCGAGCACGACCCCGGTCGCCGGCATGCGGAAAGTCATCGTCGAGCGCATGGCCGCCAGCTGGAATCAGGTCCCCCGCATCACCCTCCAGGCCGAGGTGGACCTCACCAATCTACTGGCGGTGCGCGAGGCCAGCAAGGCTGCCTGGGAGAGCGATTTGGGCGTCAGGGTCTCGATCAACGATCTGATCGTTTTCTACGCCGCCCGCGCCGTCCGGCGGTTTCCGAAGGTCAACGTCCAGCTATCGGGCGGCGAGATTCTTCAAATGCAGGATGTGAACATCGGCCTCGCCGTCGCCGTCGAGGACGGCCTCATGGTGCCCGTCATCCGGGGCGCGGACCAAAAATCCATCGACCAGATATCGCGCGAGACGCGCCAGATTGCCGAAGCCGCCCGGGCAGGCAATCTACCACTCACGGCTTTAGAGGGGGGCACCTTCACGGTCTCTAACCTGGGCGCCTACGGGGTCGATCACTTCTCGGCGATTATTAACGTGCCCGAGAGCGCGATACTGACCATTGGCGCCGCGCGCGAGCGGGCAGTCGTGCGAGGCGGAGAGGTTGTCCCCCGGATGACCTGCTTCATCGGAATCAACGCCGACCATCGCCTCGTGGACGGCGCCCCGGCGGCTGAGTTCCTTGGAGCGCTCAAGGACATACTCGAGCACCCCAAGGTCATGCCCGCATAACACAAAGCAAATATTTCCTTTTAAAACAACGCATTATGTCGAACATCCTCACTGCACTCTGAGACTCATAGAATTCACTTGAGCCCCCTCCTCCCGGCCTATGAACTCATTTGCCCTTTTTTCCTGTCGGGACGCTGCAACTCGAAGACATCCTGGCTCCGGCAGTAGTGGTTCCCGGCCAGGCGGCCTACGGGCTGGAGGAGGACGGGGTCGATGTATTTCTCGTCGATCATCACATCCTCGCGGATATGCCAGCGAACCACCTCGCCGATGACGAGGTTCGTCCGCTCGCCCGGCTCCCCGTTCGTGAGAAGGGTGCGGAACTGGCACTCCATAGCCACCGGTGCGTTGGCTATCCGCGGAGCGGGAACCAGGTCGGCGGGGATCGCCTCGAGGCCCGCCTCCTCGAACTCGTTCACCTCGGGCGGGTAGTTGCCGGCGCATACGTTCATCTGCTCCTCCATCCCGTTCACCACGACATGAATGACATAGCCTTGGGTCTCGAGGATGTTCCGCGTGGTGTGCTTCTGGTCGTCATCGCGCTCGCCCACCGAAATCGAGAGCATGGGCGGGGCTTGGGAGACGCAGGTGAAAAAACTGAAGGGGGCGAGGTTCACAACGCCCGCCTTGCTGATGGTGCTGACCCAGGCGATCGGGCGCGGGACAACCGAGCCGACCATGAGGCGGTAGACCTGCCGCCGGTCGATGTCGCCGGGGTCGATGGTTCGAAAGTTCATTCGGGTTGCTCCTCTTTAATTTCGGGAAAATAACGGGCCGCCACGGTTGGCAGCCGGAAAAAACGGGTGCTAAAAAATAGCGGGGGCCCCGCGACACCGCCCAAACCGCCCGTGCCGCGACGGCGGTTGCCCGGGGTTAAAATTCCTTGTCGTATTCGTAGCGGAGACCGTCGGGATCGTCCGGGTCGGCGGGGCGGCTGAGGGTCCTCGGGGGTGAATCGCCCTCCCCCCAAACCGGCTCGGGGGCAGCGTCGTCCCAGGCCGGGCCGGGTTCGGCGCCGATGTCCATTTCCCGGACTGGAGCGGTTTCCTCCTCGAGCGACCACCGCTCGTACAACTCCTCGGGCAACTCGGAGACAAAGCGCGAGAGGCGCGAAAAGACGCCCATCCGCCGGCTGTCGCTCTCGAGCATCGGATAGCACAGGTGAAGCTCGTCCTTCGTCCGCGTGAGGCCCACATAGAACAGGCGGCGCTCCTCCTCTTCCCCGTCGGGGTCGGCGAGGGCCCGCTGGTGGGGAAAGTGGCTGTCGGTGAGCCAAATCACGAACACGACGCGCCACTCAAGCCCCTTCGCCTGATGAATCGAGCTCAGGACGACGGACTCCTCCGGAACCTCCGAGCCGCCGGACTCGGTCCCCTCGGCGGCGATCGAGCCCATTAGCGCCAGGTCCGAGAGGAAGGTCTCGGGCGATTCGTACTGCATGGCGAACTCGGCGAGTTGATTAATGTCCTCGACCCGGGCCGGGGCGTTGTCGAAGGCCGCCTCCATATAACCCTCATAAAACCTGTCGAGGACAAGGGCGATCATCTCGGAGGGCGGTGGGACACTTCCAGCGCCGGGGACGCGGCCTCCACTAGAAGCGGTCTCTTCGCTCTCTTTTCCGGGCCGTCCGATGCCGGCCATGTCCGCGATCAGCGTCCGGAACATCTCCCAGCTCTCGCGCGCGCCCCGGGGGATGATATCCGCTCCTCCCGCGCAGGCGAAGCGGAGCGGGTCCTCCTGCGCCCTCAACACCTTCCAGATGCGGGCCGCCGTCGCCTCCCCGATCCGGGGCAGGAGCTTGAGCGCCCGCTTCCAGGCGAGTTCGTCGGCCGGCGAGGCGACCAGCCGCACGAAGGCCGTAACGTCCTTGATGTGGCGCTGCTCGAAGAAACGGAGACCGCTTCTGATCTCGAAGGGGATGCCCCGCCGGGTGAACTCCATCTGGACTTCCATCGAGTGGTAGTGCGCCCGATAGAGGACGGCCATCTCCGAAAGGGGGATTCCCTCCTCGCTCAGCTCCAGTATTCGCTGGGCGATAAAGTCGGCCTGCTGAAGCACCTCGCGGCAGGGAACGAGGACGGGCAACGAACCCGGCCCTCGGGTGGTGGTGAGTTCTTTCTTGAACTGGCGGCGGTTGTGGCTGATCGAAGCGTTCGCCAGCGTGAGGATCGATTGCGTACTCCGGTAGTTCGCCTCGAGCCGGAACATCCGCGCCCCGGGGTAGCGGTCCGGGAAGGTGATGATGTTCTCGAAGTGGGCTCCCCTGAAGCTGTAGATGCTCTGGGCGTCATCCCCCACCACGGTCAGGTTTTTATGACCCCCGCCGAGAAGGTCGATGATATCGGCCTGGACCTTGTTCGTGTCCTGATACTCGTCCACGAGGACGTGCCGGAAGCGCTCCTGATAAAGAGCGCGCACCTCCTCGTGTCCGGCGAGCAGGGTACGTGTATGGGTGAGGAGGTCCGAGAAATCCATCGCCTGGATTTCCTTCTTGCGGGTCCGGTAGGCCTCGGCCACCCCCTCGACCTCGGCGATCCGGTCCGCCAGATAGGGAG
The DNA here is from genome assembly GCA_029937135.1 of Nitrospinota bacterium. Classification (GTDB taxonomy): domain Bacteria; phylum UBA8248; class UBA8248; order UBA8248; family UBA8248; genus UBA8248. The sequence continues at coordinate 1,064 of JAPYQX010000155.1, read as the reverse complement.
CACGGTCCATCACGGCGTCGGCCACCCCGCGGTCAGTGTCGGCCGCGAAGGAGAGAAGCGATTCGAGGACGTTTCCCTTGGGAAAGTGTTTTTCCTTCGGGTCAACCCCTGCCAGGGGGATGCAGCTACCCACGAGGTCCGAGGCGTCCTCCCGGTCGAGGATGGTGAAGTTTTGCCCGAAGCCCAGCAGATTGGAGTGGCTCCGGAGGATCAGATTTCCCACGTGATGGAAGGTGCCGCCCCAGATGCGCCGCACATCGTACTGGATCAGCGTCGCCACGCGGTGGAGCATCTCGCGCGAGGCACGGTTGGTGAAGGTGAGAAGAAGAATCGACTCGGGGCGCACGCCGTCCTCGACAAGGCGCGCGAGGCGGTAGGTGACGGTGCGCGTCTTGCCGCTGCCGGCACCGGCGATGACGAGGATCGGGCCGCCACCGGCCATCACGACTTCGAGCTGTTGCGGGTTGAGTTCGTCCTCGTAGGTGAGCCCGCCCGAGCGCGAGACGGGAGGCCGCTTGAGGGTGTATTTTTTTCCTCCGCCGGGAACGCTCCCCCTGCCGGAGGGGCCGGGACCAGTCATTTTATCGCGCTCCGAGCGCTCCGGATGCGGGCGGGGGGACCGGCGCGCATGGGCTCCGAATTGACTCATCCGAAGCGGGCCGCTAGATTGCCCATCGTACATCCCCAACCGGGAGCCTTCCAAATGAGCATTTATCAATCATTTTTCGACGGCATGGCCCTTGGGTTTTTCCTGGGTGTCTTGACGCTTTATCTTGCCTACCGCTACAAGATCAGGCGCGTCAAACAACCCAAGGACGACATCGACAGTCTTGTTGATGACATCAAGAGCTACTACCGGGGCGTGTCCGAAAGCAAACGGGACGACATCGAATAGGGCGCCCGCTCACCCGAATCTTTCTACTCTCGCTCGAATTCCGTTGCTCTTGATCGAATTTTCCGCTCTCACGCGAAATTCTCAACTCTCACCTAACCCCTCTGCGGTACACCGCGCCGGCATTCTCATACCTCCGCGCTCACCCGAATCCTTCGCCGCGCCGGTACTC
>JAPYQX010000495.1 GCA_029937135.1 Nitrospinota bacterium | reverse complement strand
CTCATCGCCCATGCGCGGGCGGGGGAGCCGGTCTCGAAGCGGAAGGCGCCGGACAACTCCGGGTCGGGCGCGTGGCTGAAGAAAAATGGAAGCCTGAAATCTAGAATATCCACCGCCGCCCCGAGCGCTTCGGGGTGAAGATTGGCCTCGGGCTCATTCCTGATGTCCCAGTCGTGGAGGATGAGCTCGAAGAGCCGCTGTCCGGGGTAGGAGTGGAGCGGGCAGGGGCGCATCCAGTGCCAAGCCTCTTTTTCGAGGTCCTCCGGGCGAATCGCTTCGAATACCGCCTGGAGGTCCCATACGGCGGCCTCAAAGCGGTCCACGCGCCCGCCCCCGGACAGGGCGGCCAACTCGGCCCCGACCCGGTCCCGATAGGCCCAGAAACTCTCTAAATTCGCTGCGCCGAAGGGCATCTCGAGCCGTCCCTCCCGCCCGGCGGGAATCACATGGGCATAAAACATCGCGCCCAGCGTCATATGGGCCACCACGTCCGCCGCCGCCCAGCCGGGGCAACGGGTGGGCCGCCACCACTGCGCCTCGCTCAGCCCCCTGAGAACCCCGATAAACCGGCGGTTCTCCCGCGCCACCCAAGGCATCGCCGGAATCCGCTCCCCGGTCATCCTTTCCTCCTTGCCCTAGATCTCGGCGATTTTTTTCGATGCATCGGTAAGCTGGTCCGCGATCTGACTCATGATCTGGTTGGCGTTGCGAAGTTTTTCGGAAAGTTGCTTGGCGATGCCGATGGCTATCTTGCTTCGCAGGGCAAGCATCTCCGTTGAAAATACTTCCTGGTGCAGGGATAAAAGCGTGACATCGGATGCCGCCATGGCGGTCGCCGTCTGTTCCGAGTGATCAAGAATCGCCATCTCGCCAAACACATTTCCGGGCTCCAGGCGAATCTCCGCACTGCCGGGAAAAATGAGAACGCTGCCCGAGACAATCAAATAAAACTTATCTCCCCCGGCCCCTTTCTCGAAAATGACTTCTCCATTATGAAACGTTTTATTTTCGCATTGGCGAAGGAATTCCTCGATTTCGTCTTCGTGCATTTCGGCGAAAAACGGATAGTTTTGTTGAAGCTTAAAGATAAGACTCCGTATCTTGACGGGCAACTTTTTTAAAAAAACGACCTTCGAGGCTCCGGGTTGTTTCTTTTTCTTTTTTTTGTCCGGGTTTGCATCTTTAGCCATGACAGGCCTCCCCTTTGTGCCCGGGCATTTCTCCCCCGATCAAAACAAAAACAGTTTTGTTAACCGACTTTTCCCGTTAGCTTCATTGGATTAAGAGATTCTAGCATAACCCTGTCAGGTAGAGTCAGAAAACGGAGCCCCGAATTTGCCGCGCCGGGAATTTGATGACGGAGGCGGGTTGCCCCATAATTCCGCTTCCATGAACCCTGAAATGGATTCACCTGATCTGCACGGAGCCTTTCGCCGCTGGAAGTGGCGGGTATTG
>JAPYQX010000154.1:5787-7129 GCA_029937135.1 Nitrospinota bacterium | reverse complement strand
TTCATGAGCTGTCCGCTCGTTGACAGGTTGTGCTCGAGGTTGAGGAAGGCGTAGTCCGCCTTTTTGAACAGCAAAGCCGTCTTGCCGAGCAGGCCCCGCCCGCTTTTCCGGTCGGGCGCGATATCGCCGCCGGTGAGGAAAGTGCAGATTTTCGCCATCTTCCGGGCCGCCATTACACCAGCTCGTAGATATCGAGGAACATTCCCTTCACCTCGCCGCCCGAAAGATGGCCGACGAGGACATCCTCGGTCTTTCCCGGCCCGCCACTGATCGCCATGTGCAGATGAACATAGGGCTGGGGCTCATCCCAGGTGACATCGCCCAACGCCAGAGGGGGCTTGTCGGGCCAGGTGATGTTCCCCACCGCGCAGAGCTCGCGCCAGTCCTCGAAATGGCGGCTGTCCACATTGAAGCCCTCCATATCCTTGAACCCGGTGAGCATGTCGGTCACCTGAAGAGCCCCGAAAAGAAACAGCGAGGCCGAGCGGATATTCTTCTCCTTCACGAACGCATTCACTTCGCCGTAAAAATCGTCCCCCTCTTCGAGCTTCAACTGGAAAATACGACCCAGCTTTTTTTCCTCGACTTGCATCGCAGCCTCCTACTCGAACATTAAGAAGAACAAAAATTCCGCGCCGCCTAAAGGGCGCCCGTCGTGTGGTCTCCGTGATAGTCAGACGCGATGAGATATCGGATGCCCAGCGGACTAAGGCCCCGGACCTTGCCCTGCCAGTCGAGCGAGTCCGTCGGACGCACCGGGCTGTCGAGCAGGACGACACCCCGCTCGGTAACAGCGGCCCCGACATTTGCCCAGTCATACGCCGTCTCGGCGAATAAGCGGTCCGTGAGTTTTTCCACGAGGTTTCCTTTCTATAAATTTTCTTTCTTTGAGGCTCGCTTTCTTGAGGCATTCTTTCCTGCCCGCCCGGCAGGGCTCAACCACCCGGCGAATTTCACCAGCGTGTTCACGATCAAATGTCCGGTACGGCGATTATGCCGCATGCCGGGGCGGAACTCAGCACATCGGCGAGAAATCCACGGGGCGCCATATTTCGGATTTACGCGATTTGAGATACGGATTCGAGCAATTCCACCAGCCGGGGAGCTTGCCCGCGGCCTCGTCCACCTCGGCCCATTGGTTGAGGTCGCGGTAGGGCCAGATATGCAGGAATTCGTTCAGGATGCCCGAGGCGAATTCACCCGCCGGGTTCGCGAAGGCGGCGGCAAGGGGCGAGAGTTTTTCCCGTTCGGGAAGATGCTCGGCCCAGGCGTCGGCGAGTTTCCCCATCGCACCGGCCTGAAAGGTGTCGCTCCTGATTTCATAGAAACTCCCCATTTCGCC
>JAPYQX010000154.1:0-5777 GCA_029937135.1 Nitrospinota bacterium | reverse complement strand
CATTTCGCCGGTGCGGGGCTCCGGCCGAAAAGAAGCGGCCGCCATCAACCGGGTCTGCTGGTACAAAATCTTATCGGCCTTCAGGGGCGGCCACCACGAGGCGTTTTGCGCCTCATCGCGCACGCTTTCGCGGTGGGCGGAATCTTCGTACTCCCAGATATGAAACATGCGATCCAGATCGCCGATGGCCGAGCGGAAAAAACATATTAGCCGCGAGAGCTTCACACGCTCCTCGACAGTGCGCCCGAAACCCTCTATCCCTTCGTCGAGACTACCCTGCGTGAACGTATAGGCCCGCACTTCATAGAGCATTTTCGCCTCCTCCCGGAAGAAAATATCTGGCCAGGGCAACCCCTGTGCCGGGGCGTCTGCTCGCCGCGCCATGTAGTATGATGTCCATACCGTCGCACAACCGGTCAAAAGCGGCAATATTCCGGGGCGGCATTCAAACGGTACGGATTTCATTCAGGGAGGCTTCATGGAACAGATCGAAAAAGCGATGCATTCGACAATAGAGACCATCGACAGCGAGCGGGTCCGCCTCGCCGCGTTTTTCAGGACCTTCAGCGCGGAAGACTGGAAAAAAGACACCTATTGCCCGGAATGGGACGCATCCCAGATCGTGGGACACATGACCCTCGGAGCGCAGTTTTACGCCTCAACGGTGGAAAACGGGCTTGAGGGGAACCACGGCTTCCCCCTCGGCGCGAGCAACCGGGAGGAGTTCATGGCGCTCCGCACATCGATCATGGACGAGATTGCCGCCCTCGATGGCGACGCGCTCGTGGATCGGTTCGATGAGGACACGCAAAAGGTCATCGCGCTTTTCAGGTCGCTCGGCCCCGCCGACTACGAAAAAACCGCCTGGCACCGGCGGGGCATCCTGCCCATCCCCTATTTCGTGATCCAGCGCATCTACGAATTCATCCTCCACGAGTGGGACATCCGCAACGAGCCCGAAGCGCCGCTTCACTCCGCCGCGCTCGATCTGGCCGCCGATAACCTCCGCCTCCGGTTTCCCGTCATTTACAACACGAGTCCCGACCTCAAACTCGAGGGCCGGTTCCGCTTCGAGACCACCGACACGGGTCACGTCTGGGCGATGTCCATCGAAAACGAAACGGCCAGGGCCCTCGACGAGGCGGCCGGGGCGTTCGACGTGTCTTTGTCCGCCCCGGCCAGCGATATGATCCTCATGGCGACGGGGCGCGCCGATATCGAGGCGAAGGAAGCCTCGGGCGCGTTTCGCATCGAGGGCGAGACCGCCAAGGCGCGGGCCTTGATTCCGGCACTGTTCTTCCCCATCTAGGCCGCCGCCGGTGGCGCGCGAAATTCGACAGCATTCGACAAAAAAGGGAGATTACATTGGATCTCATGTCCATCGGTTTATTGATGCTCGGGCTCGTGGTGGGGACGCTTCAGGCCGCGACAGGCGTCGGCTGGGGCGTCATCACCGTTCCCGCCCTGTTTTTAATCCCCGGCATCAAGGCGCAGGAGGTCGTCGCGGTCTCGATGCTGGCCTCGCTGTCCAACGTCTCCGTCGCCTCGTTCGAGAATATCCGCCACGGAAACATGAACTGGCGCTATGCCGGCCTCATCGCCGCCGGGGCGATTGTCGGCGGATTTATCGGGGCCTATTTTTTGCGGAATCTCCCGGGCCTCGCCATCAGACGCTCGGTGGGCATCATCGCCATCGTGGCCGGGGCGCGGATGCTCATCGCCCGGTAAGGCCGCGTTCGCACCGGGATTCGCGTTCGCATCGGGACGGTTAATTTCAGGACGAAGGAGAGCGTGGCGATGAAACTGGCGGTAAAAGTCGAGCAGCGCGAGGCTGTTCGCGGAGCAGGTCTCAGGGAGACGGGACTCCGGGAGAGCGCCAAGACCACTACAGAAGTCTCGACAGAAGTCTCAACAGAAGAAGCGGGCCGCATCTGGGGGCGATTGATTTCCAGTTGCGGCAGCTGGCCAGCTAACGGCTGGCCTTTCGGCCTTCGGTTCGAGGACGGGAGCTACGCCGCCTGTCTGCCGGTACCACCCGGCGCGCCCGTGCCCCCGGGATTGACTGAGATCGAAATGCCCGGCGGTTGGTACGCGGGAGCGGTTCACGAGGGGGCCTACGACCGGATCGGCGAAACGCTCCGGCGGCTCGAGGAGGAGTGGCTCCCCCACGGCGGCTTCCGCCGCGTAGCGGGCCCCGTGATCGAGCGCTATCTCAACGACCCGCGCGAGGTCCCCGAGGAGGAGCTCAGGACCGAGGTTTGCCTTCCCGTCGCGCCGGACCCGATTGAGTAGGGCGGAGCCGGACCCTATTTCACAAAATTATTGGGCTCGCGGCCATGCTCACCAACCCGGACAGCCAAACTCAACATTTCGACACCCGGCAGAGCAGGCTTTTCAAATTCGTCTGATCCGAAATCGGGTCGCGCTGGTCCTTGTCGGTCAGGAAGTTGACCGGCCGCCAGGGATGATAGGGCTGTTTTTCGCCCCAGCCGATGGGGATGAACACCGCCGTCTCGCGGATTCCCGCACTCACCCAGGCCATCGCCTCGATGCTACCGCGCGGGGTCTCCACCCGAACCCGATCGCCGTCCGAAATCCCCAGCCTCCCGGCCCGGCCGGGATGAATCTGGCAGTAAAGGTCCGGCCACATCTCCTGGGCCTGCCAGAAATAATGGGTCCAGCTATGAAAGTGGGGCGCGGGGGCGCGGCCCGTGATCAGTTCGGTGTCGAAGCCGCGCGCGCGCAACGAGGCGCCCGGGCTTTCTCCGACCGGCTCGCCCGTCGCGCCCACATCGCCAGGCCCGCCAGGTGCGACGATCCGGCAGCGCGAGGCCCCCGTCGGAGCGGCCTTGTGGAAGGGTGAGATCACACCGAGTTCCGCGTCCCCGTGTTCGAGTTCCACGTAGGGCATCTCGATTAACTGTTCAGGGTCGCTGTAGAATTCCGGCAGCGCCGAAAGGCCGAGCGTTTCAAACTTCTCTTCCATCGCCTGTGTCCAGAACTCAAGCCTCCCGCTCGGGGTCGGGAAGCGGTGGCCCTCGGGCTGGCCCACCGCCGTTGTTCCCTCGAGGTAGAGGGTCTCCACCTCGGGGGCGTCCTCGCTCGCCACCGGAAAGCGCACCCAGCGGTAGGGAACCGAGTGAAGCCGCTTCTGGGTGACGCCCCGGAGGTGTTCGTTCTGGATGCACACCTCGTCCCAGAATACGCGGGGGTCCTTGTATTCCTCCTTGAGCACATCCCCGTAGCCGAGCCGTCTGGCCAACTCAATCCAGATCCAGCCGTCCGGCTTCGCCTCCCCCGGCGGGTCGATGAGCTTCTCGATCCAGACGATGCGGCGGTCGTCGTTCGTCCGCCCGATTTCACCCTTCTCGATCCCCCCGGCGGCGGGAAGGACATAATCCGCGAAGGCGGAGGTTTCGTTGGCGAAGAGTTCGATATGGACAATCAGATCGAGCCCCGCGAAGGCCTCCCGCGCGGCGGCCTGGCCCGGCCACTGGGCCATCGGGTTGTTGCACGAGATCAGTCCGCGCAGGGGATAGGGCGTGCCCCCACGCATGGCCTCGATCCACCCGGCCGGGCTCCGGCGCACGCGGGGCCGTTCGATCCGCGCCCGGCGATCCGGCGGCGCGTCGGGCGCGATGGGCGGGCCCGCCGTCATGTTGAAGTAGGCGCCCCCCTTCCGGCCCCAGTTGCCCGTGATGGCGGCGAGGAACATCAGGGCGCGGTTCGTCTGGACGGCGTTGGTGTGCTGGTTCAGGCCCCGGCTGCCGAAGATGACGCAACCCTCGGCGCGGGCGATATCGGCGGCAAGCGCGCGGATATCCCCGGCGGGAATCCCGATCAGCGGCTCCGCCCACTCGGGTGAATAGCCCTTCTCGAAAATAAAATCGTGCCACCGCTCCCAGCCAAGCACCCACGCCTCGCAGAATTTCCGGTCGTGCAGATCGCTGGAAAAAATCTCGTGGGCCAGCGCGAGCGCGAGCGCCATATCCGTCCCCGCCCGGATGGGCAACCAGCTATCAGCCTTAGAGGCCGTGACCGTGCACCGGGGATCGACGACCACCATCCGGGCACGGTTCTTGATGCGCCAGTCGTTGATCATCCCGAAATACACGGGGCGCGTTTCGGCCTGGTTGTCGCCGAAGTAGAGGTACATCCCGGCGCTGCCCATGTCGCCCGGGGTGTAGGAGTTGCCGCTGCCGACCGCGCCCTGGGTGAGCTCGTAGGCGATGGATTTCCCGGTGGCGCAAAACGGGTCCGTCCCCTCCACGTTGGGCGTCCCCCACATCTGGCCGAAGAGCCGCGCATAGCCGTTCTTGGTGATCAGCCCCGTCCGGGTCCCGATGTACATGGCGAGGGCTTCAGGCCCCCATTTTTCACGGAGTTTTTTAAGCTTCCCGGCGATCTCGTCAAGGGCCTGATCCCAGCCGATGGGCTCGAACTTGCCCTCCCCCCTTTTGCCGACGCGCTTGAGCGGCCGGGTGAGGCGGTGCTCGCTGTGATACATCTGGAGCGTCATCTGCGCCTTGGGGCAGAGCTTCCCCTTCAGGACCGGGTCCTCGGGGTTGCCGGTGATCTTCACCAGCTCCTTGCCATGGAAGTGGAAATTCACGCTGCAACAATTAAAACAGATATTGCATCCGCCCGGCTCAATCCTGTCCACCTCGGCGGCTTCCCGCTCCTCCCCGTAGGGGAAACTCGCATTCTTTTCAACGAATATTTTTTTGGCCCCGGGCGCGTCGGCGAAGGCGGGGCGCACCCCCAAACCGGCGGGTGAATGAGCCGTCTCGTTTCCGTTCCGCAAGCGCTCAAGATAGATGGTCTGGGGTTTCAGCAGGAAATGATCGTGGTCGCGGACGCTGCGCTCCTCGCGCCGGGCATGCTCGAGGAGATCGTCCCGCTCTCCGAAGTGGATCGCGTGGCCGGGGCAGATACTCGCGCAGGCCGGGTCGAGACCCGCCTCCCTCCGGTCCGGGCACAAATCACACTTCACGGCGTGATGCCCCGACGGGTCGTAGCCCATCGCGCTGTAGGGGCAGGCGATGACGCACTCTCCGCAGCCCGTGCAGCTGTCTTCCAGGACCTCGACGATCCCGGTCAGGGGGTCCTTGGCGATGGCGGCCGGGTTCACCGGACAGGCCCTGAGGCAGGCGGGGCGCTCGCAGTGCTGGCAGGTCAGGGTGAGGAAATCGAATCCCCCGCCCGTGGCGTCGCCCAGCCAGACGACCTTCGTCCGGTACTCGGCCGGGCCGAGGCGGTGCTCCTGCTTGCAGGCCGCCTCGCAGCTCTTGCAGCCAAAGCACCGTTCGAGATCGATCATCAGGGAAAGCTGGTTCACGGTATTCTCCGTTTCACCGGAAGCTATCGGCCCGAAGCTTGGGACTTGAGACCCGAGGCTTGGGACTTGAGGCCCGAGGCTTGGGGCTTAAAGCTTGAGACTTGTATCAAATCACCATGCGGCCAGATGCCACCAGTATATCTCTTCTCCTCCCGAGACGTAGCCCGCGAAAAAAGTGACGATGACGATGTGGCCGATCAACCCCAGGGCGAAAATCGCCGCCAGCGCCAGATGAAGCCGCCGCCAGTACGCCTGCGCGGCGGGCACTTTTCCCCGGCCGCCGAGGAGGCCGCTCTCCTCCCGGACAAGGCGGGCATAGGCCGCCGCCAACCCCGGATGCGCCAGCCAGAGCGCCGGGGTGAGCGAAAACGTCCCCTCCCTCTCCATCGGCGCGAGGCGTTCCAAAAGGCTCTCTTTTTCGCGGATAACGGCTCCGAGG
>JAPYQX010000153.1 GCA_029937135.1 Nitrospinota bacterium | reverse complement strand
GTGCAGGCGGCGCTTGTTGTGGGAGTTGTGGGAGTTGTCCTGGCATCGCTCATGGTCCGTTTGAGCGTCATGGGATCGTTGTTCTGGAATGAAATTCAACGCGGCTGGCTGGTGATTTATCCTATCGCGGCGCTGGGCCTTTGGACCTCCTTCGGATGGACGTCGGGGGTAGCCGGCGGCTTCATTATTTTAGCGTTGCTGAGTGTTCTTTCCGTTGCGCGTGGATATTTCTCTCAGCCGGCCACCGTCATTCCCTGGTGTTTTGTTCTTATCTGGGCAATTTCTTACCAGCTCCAAATTTTACTTTATTGGCTCATGCCCTGGATATCGAACCTGGACGAATGGTTGGTTCCGTTTGCTTTTATCTATCATTCGCTTATCTTCTTCGGAATTGCCCTTCTGATACAGAAGTTGATTCTCTCCACGGGAGACAACAGCGAAGACGAGAGACCGAGCGTTCGCCAGGTGGCCGCGATTTCATGTAACCCGTTTTTTTATCTGAAGCATGTTAAGAGCGAGGGCCGTGAAGAGGGGGCCGATATCAAGGCGGCTGAAAACGCGGCCAAATGGCTCGATCAGATACGGCATGCGCTTCGGGTGGGAGGCAGGCAGGGGGCGGAGTTCGGCGTCACTCTCGTTACGATTGATGTGGTTGTAACGGTTCTTACAATAACGGGTATCGGCAACAAATTCGCCTATCTGATCGAGACGCTTGCCAAGGATGTATGCTTTATCGGGGCCGCCGTCGGCGGTGGGTGCGCGTACTATTTAGGTTTTGATGGTTTCTTCATGGCTTTGCTCCTGACGGCCGTTGCTTGCGCGATTCTGGGCATGGGAATGCCGACAACCGCCGCATACGTTTTGCTTGCCATCCTCGGTGGCCCGGTTCTTATCAAGCTGGTGGGCCCGGAGTTGGCGCAAATCTACGGCGAGGAATGGGCCAGGGAATTTGTCGCGGCCAAGGGAGATCGGGTCGTGTCTCATATGTTTATATTCTATTTTGCGATCCTGTCTGCGATTACGCCACCCGTGGCTATCGCTTCGCTTGTGGCCGCGAAGCTGGCCGGCGCTGCCTATTTCAAGACTTCCATGATGTCTCTGCGATTTGCCATCGTTGGTTTTATCGTCCCGTTCCTGTTTATTTACGATCCTGCGTTACTTGGATTCGGCCACCCCGGTCGCGTGGCGCTCTCCGCCGGTATGACCTTGCTGGCATTCGTGGCGTTTTCCGCCGGGACCCAAGGGTGGCTTATTTCGAGGCTCTACTTTTACGAAAGAATTATTTTGTACGCCTCCTTTGCCGCGATAATCCTCTTTATCATTTTCCATTCCATTGTCATGCTGACAATCGGGTTCATCCTTGGCAGTGTTCCGCTGGTTCGCCAGATCAGGGACAAGAAGCTGGCAAGCGCTTAATATTTTCTTCCAAAACGATTTTTTTCATCGGATTCAGTGAGGTTGCTCATGCTCTTAAACCGGGAACGTGCTCTGGAGTTCATGGTCAAGTACGATCTTGACGCTCTGTTGGCGACAACGCGCCACAACGTCCTTTATCTGTCGGGATTCCAGGGTTGGGCGCAGTACACCTACGGTGATGCGACAACCGAAACATTCGCACTTTTTTTCAGGGAAGCCGACGTGGCGCCCGCTCTTATCGTTTCCCGCCAGGATGAAACTTATTACTCGGCCACCGGGTCATGGATTGAAGATGTCCGTGGATACGGCCTCCGCTCGGCGCTCGACATTGAGCCCGGCGAGCAGGGGGCGACGGATGAAGAGCGGAATTTGCTGTGCCTTATCGACGACGACGCCCCGAGGGAGATAAGTTCCACCGATGCGCTCGTGCGGGTGCTGCGGGAGCGGGGAATATCGAAAGGCAAGATCGCCATCGACAACGAAGGCATCCGGCCGGCCACCCGGGCCAGCCTGGAAACGGCGTTCCCGGGCATTTCGTTTCAAGATGGCGCGAATCTGTTTCGCCTGATACGTCTCCAGAAGACTGTCGAGGAAATTGATCGAATTCGGGCTGCCGCCGATCTGAACGAGGAGGCTCTCTCCGCCTTTCATGCCGAGCTGGCGGTGGGAAAAACCGAGCGCGAAATCGCCAGCCACTACTATCGGACCGTCGCGGCGGGAGGCGGGAAATGGAGCTGGTTCCATCTCGGGGGCGGGCGTCGGTCGGCCTCGATTTTTCCGCCTTCCGATCGTCCGTTCCAGACGGGAGACGGATTCTTTTTCGATGCCGGTATGCGGCTGGAGCATTACTGCGGCGATGTGGGTTGTTGCGGCTCGTTCGGCGAGCCCGGGGCGGAGCGCAAGGCGCAATGGGATGCCATCCAGGCGGGTCTGGCGGAAGCGTTTGAAACCATCAGGGCGGGGGTCAAGCCTTCGGAGATTTTCCGTGCCGCCTTGGGGGGCGTGAAAAAAGCCGGATTGCCGAATTACAACGGCGCATTCTGCGGCCACACGATAGGCATCGAAGCCCGGGAACTTCCCTATACGCTCAGCGAGCCTATCCCGATGAACGATCCGTTTCTTCCTGAGACGTCGGACATCCCATTCCCGGCGGGGGCTGTGCTTTCCGTCGAACTGCCTTCGGGAAAATTCGGCGAGGGTGGAGTGCACGCGGAATATACCGTTCTGGTCACCGAGACCGGGATGGAGCATCTCGGAGCAGCGAAGCGGGAGCATTTCGTGGTCTAGGGCTGCCTGCGGTTGGATTTGACGGTCAAGAGAAATTTCGCCGGAAGTATCTTGCTCAACATCGGAGATTTGTACTTGAACGGCACGGACCTTTCTTTTCTCCCGATAACGAAGCTCTCCTCGGGTATCGCCTCGGGTGATGTGAAGCCGACTGACCTTCTTGAGGCCTGCATCAATCGTGTAGAAGCGGACGACTCGCGGATCAATGCGTTCATTACGCGCACTTTCGATTTCGCCCGCGAACGGGCCGCTCTGCTAGAAGAGGAAGCCCGAAAAGGAAATCTTCGAGGCCCGCTGCATGGGATTCCCGTAGCCATCAAGGATCTTTTCGACCTTGATGGGTTTCCGATGACGGCAGGCAGCCGAATTCTGAAGGACAATGTTTCTACCGGAACAGCCGAGAGCGTTCGGAGACTCATCAAATCGGGCGCCGTCATCGTCGGCAAGACCAACTTGCAGGAATTCGCCCGGGGCGGAACCGGTGCCAACTCATTTTTCGGCCCCACGCGGAATCCATGGAATCTTCGGTGCACACCGGGAGGGAGTAGCAGCGGCTCGGCAGCGGCGGTGGCCTCGGGTATGGCGGTCGCCTCGCTTGGGTCCGACACTGGGGGCTCAGTTCGCTTGCCGGCATCGTATTGCAATCTGGTGGGTATTCGCTCGACCTTTGGGCGCGTGAGCCGGGCGGGAGCAGTACCTCTGGGGCTGAGTTTCGATAATGTGGGACCCATCGCCCGGACTGTCGAGGACGCGGCAATTCTCCTTCAGGCCATGGCCGGGCCCGATCCCGCGGATCCCACCACGGGGTCGAAGCCGCCCCCCGACATGAGCGCCATGTTGCACCGAGGGGTGGAGGGCCTGACCTTCGGGGTGCCCACAAACCATTTTTGGCCGGGCCTTGAGCCCGAAGTAGAGGAAATTGTTCGTCAAGCAATTTCCGAGTTCGAGCGAATGGGCGCTGAAATTCGGGAGATTGAGATTCCCTGGGCGAAGCTCGGACGAATCGCTTATGCGGCGGTGGTAGGGCCCGAGAGCGCCGACTATCATCGAGCGTTTTTGAGGGACAGGCGCGGTGAGTATGTTTCGCCAGGGGCAGATTTCTTCGAGCAGAGCCTGTTTATTCCGGGTTGGCGCTATGTCCAGGCCCAGCGCGCCCGGACGTTATTTATTCGCCAGGCGGCCGAGGTGTTTCAGGTGGTGGACGCGATTTTGACGCCGACATCAGCTATCGCTCCGCCATCCATTGAAGACTGCCTGGATGGAATGAAGGTCTGGGGGGCTATCAGCGATGGCACGGCGGCATTCAGCACAATAGGCAATCCATGTCTCCAGGTTCCATGTGGTTTTACAAAGGCAGGCCTGCCCGTAGGTCTTCAGATAGCCGGAAAGTGGGGCGAGGAAGCCTTGATTCTGGGTGCAGGCGCATCGTTTGAGAAATTAAGACATTTGTGGAGTAAACATCCTTCAATGGAAGATAAAGTGCAGGATCAAAAAAGATTTTCAGCGGCTTCGGCCACTACAGAAGGGGATGACGATCTTGTTGAAATATCCGCAGAGGAAATTAATAACATCGCGAACGGTTTTGGCCACAGCATTGATCCAATCCGCTTGGGTGAATTGGCGATCGGTGTAAGTCGTCTGATGCACCAGCTAGAGGAACTAGACCATCTCGATATCTCAGGGTGTGAGCGGGCAGAGACAATTAACCTGCTCGAATTGAAAGCAGAAGACATGTCGGGAACCTGACCGGCGCTCCGCAAAACAATAGATCTTGTTCATGGCGAATGCAGCAGGATCTTTTCTTCCTTCTCCTGGTCCAGCGAATTTAACCCTCCAGATTGGTTGAAGATTCTTGCTCCAGAATAGGGAGCCATTCTTTTTCGGTAAAACAGATCGACTTGACTAGGATATTTTGGAGATGGTATGGCGAAAAATAATGGTGCCAGCGTTTTTCAAACGCACCCGCACCGAAGGTATTACGATTGTTCTAAGTCTAATTACTACGCAACCCGCTTCAGGGCGACAATCGGCAGGTGCCTTCTTCCCGAGTAATGGCTGACTTCTAGTCGAAAGGTGGTGCCGCGTTCTCTTGAAGCGGAGGCTTTGGGAGAGGCACCAGCCGGCCATCTTGCCCTCAGCTCAAACCTGGAGCGCAAACCTACTGGTTTCATTCCGCCATAGATCTCAGCGGGTGTCTGCCCGCAAAGGGTGGAGTGCGGTCTGTGCCGGTTGTACCATTTAGAGAAGAGCTTTTGAGAACGCGTGACGAATAAATGTTTAACGAATTTTATGATTTTGGAGGTTATTAGATAGGCCAACTACTGCAGCCTGGTCTCCCCTGGGTTAATTGTTTTCATGTGCGATTATCCTGCAAGTCTTGTTTGAGAATATCCGCTTCATGGACGATAAGATTCTGGCCTGCTCGAATGCCTTTTTTTTCAGGGCGGCTTGACTTGTTATTGGTTAGAGCGAAAAAAAATAGCGCGATAATGTAATTTTCCATTTCTGAAGATTTGGCATCTAAGCGGTCATAGTATCGGCAATTTGTTCAAGCAGACTGCCCGGCAAGATCCCTAGTGAGCCGGCGCTTGCTTCGAAAATAGTTCGGTATTTTTTGAACTTGAAATTTAAGCCTGTCTCTGATTGATATTTAAGACTCTGAGTTTCTCCCACTCCAAATCAACGTCAGCCAATTCACTGGCAATTCTTAACTCTGATTCAATTACCCTAATGAGTCCTTTTATTTTTTCTTCTCGATCTTTTTTCGGTTGTAAAGGGATAATGCTAATCCACCACCAGTAGCCAATAGGCCCCCCAGAATTGTCGAGAGAACGTTCCCCCAGTCTGTGAGGCTCATTTCAAATCGCCCCTTTCTCCATACAACCGATCAAATTCCTCGCGGATTTGGAAGGCCCTCTGTGTAGGCATGTAAATTTCGGAGTCGTCTCGAAGGGTAATTCCGCTGGTGTCGGGTACGAAGACTAAGCCGTTCTCTAAAAAAAAATTCCAATGATTGTCTCTCTTCCTCTTCATCCTCTGAGTCCATACTGATTCCAAGATAAAGCCATTTCCCCTTAAGGGATTTCCGCCATGAGAATTGCATGTAGTGAGTATTTTTTTATAATTCGGTGAGTTCGATGAAGTGGCGGGCGAGCAAGGGTTTCCCCCCAATTTCTATCAAGCTGAACGATTTCTTCTTCTGGTCGCAAATAGGTATCGGAGGATTGGGTGGAGGTGGTGGCTGGAGTTTGTTTCACCTTATCAATTTCTTCTTCCTTTAACCGTAGAAGGCTTTCGAGGTTTTTAATTTGCTCATTAAAAAGCCAACGGTCAACCGCAATACCGACTCCGAGAAGAGAGAAGAGCAAGGTTGTAGTTAAAACTGGAGCCGCCGAAGCGAGCTGCCACAGCAATTCCCATTGGCTCTGCTTAGGCTGAGGCACGGTGGTTACTCTGTGCAGGCGGAGGATTATTCGGACGGTTGATGACCTAGAAGAAGCTGACCTATAACTGATCTGCCGATTGATTGGGCATGGTCTTGATTTTGTAACTATCTGTTTTCGTTTGCTTGGGGTGTCAGTCTGCGCCGAATCCGTCTCTGCGATTTCCCTGTTTAACAGGGAAAATACAGGGAATTTTTTCGTTTTGGGGGCTGAAATTCACCAAAATCTCCGGATTCGCCTGTGGTTAAATGGTTTCAGCAAAGTAGCCCAAAAACTGGACAGGGAATTATCAGGGAAATTGCCTATTATTTCTTATCAAATAAATGGACATATTTTTGGGTAGGTGATAGCGCTTAGTTATCCTTGCGGCCAGAATTACTAATTCGCCATACACAGGAAAAATGAAAAAAATTCATAATTCCCTTCCTCTCGGAGGAGGAGCGAATCCGTAGTGAGGAAGAAGCGCGGTGGCTTCGGCCTTGGTGCGCATCCGGGCGGGAGCCGAAGCGGAATCCAGAGCCGCCAGCAGAACCCGGGTGGTGGCGCCGGCTGCGGCCGTTAGGTCCTCCCTCAGTACCTTGTCCGTTGTATCGGCCGGTGAAAGATGGAACCCGCAATTGGAGCTCTCCTCGTTCATTCCCGCGAGAAGCCGGATCGAGGGAATTCCTCGTCGGAGAAAGTTCGCGTGGTCGGAATTGTGCGCCACCCACTCGCTGACCTCACACAGGGCGGGCTCATCGCGAAGGACCTCGCGCGCCCATTCGGCCAAATCGCTGAATCCGTTGCACAAAAACGTGAGTTTTTGACTTCCCGCCACGACATCTAAATTCAGATTCAGGGAGATTCGATTCACATCTTTTTCGGAGAGTGAATCGGTGTAGGCGCGAGAGCCCTGAAGGCCCCATTCCTCCACCGTGAAAAAGTGAATTTCCAAGTCGTTGATAAATTCACCTACGCGGGGTGCAAGCAGCCGGGCCATCTCCAGGACCACCGAGGCC
>JAPYQX010000152.1 GCA_029937135.1 Nitrospinota bacterium | reverse complement strand
CGAGGGCTTCTTGAGAAAGGAGAAGCCGAGTACCGGGGGCGCCGCTGCATATTGAGCTGGTTCAAGCGCCGCGTCCCGCTCTACCTCGCCGCCGAGGGGCCCCGGATGCTCCGCCTCGCCGGGGAGGTCGCCGACGGCGTTATCGTCGGCTCGGGGCTCGTCCCCGAGATGGTCAGCGATTCGAGAAGGCTGATCGAGGAGGGCGCCCGCGCGGCGGGCCGCGACCCCGCAGGGATCGATCTGTGGTGGATGGCCAAGGTCCATGTTCATCCAGACGGCGACCGGGCCCGCGAGGAGATTCGCGCCGGGCTCGCCGGGAGCGCCCATCATGTCTTCAATTTCACGCTCGAGGGAAAGAACGTCCCGCCCGGGAAGGCGGAATCCATCCTTGAGCTTCGCCGCCGCTATGTGTTCAGCGAGCACGCGATGCCGGGAAAAGACACGAACGCCGATCTCGTGGACGAGCTCAGGCTGCGCGATTTCCTGCTGGAGCGCTTCGCCGTCGCGGGAACGCCCGAGGAGTGCCGGGCGCGGCTCGGGGAGCTTGAAGCGATGGGGATCGAAAACATCCGCCTCACGGCCCATGTTCCCGACCGGCCCGCCTTCATCCGCCTCTGGAGCAAGGAGGTCATGGGCCGCTAGGCGCTCTGTCTTTTCATAAAGACCGCTTCCGGCCAGCCGCGCTCTTCAATTAGCTACTCTCCGCTTTTTTAAGATCGCGATATCTGAGCGAACTCGACGCGGCTCCCCGCCGGGTCGTGCACGTAGAAACGCTTCCATTCATCGATGGGCTGCGCGTCGGGGATGATCTCGACGCCCGCCTCGCGCAGTGCGGCCTCGGCCCGATCCAGATCCGCCACCTCGAAGCAGACATGGCGCCGGCTGGCCTCGTTGCCGGTCGCCTCCTCGATGGAGAGGTGAAGCTCGCTCCCGCCCCGGCGGTAGTAGGCCCCGCCGTTCTTGAGGAGCGGGGCGGGCTTGGGGACCTCCTCGAGACCGAGAATATCGCCGTAAAAACGCTTGCAGGCCGCCTCCTCCCCGGGGCGGGCGGTGATCTGGACATGATGAATTCCGGTGACGCCGATGGCCGTCCGGATTCGGGTGTTCCCGAAGCGGTTGGCGAAATCCTGGTCGGGCAAGAAATACCCCACGTTCAGGCGGCGGACCTGGACGCAATAAAGAGCGAGGCCGACGGCCACTGTCGTCATGCCGATCTGGGTTCCCTTGAGGACACTCACCGTCCGCTCGGGAAGGCCCAGCCGGAGAATTTCACCCAGATGATCCACCACCTCACGAAGGGCCTCCCGGCCCGTGAAGCCGTACCGGCCGCCCTCCACGGCAATTTCATTTTCCAGGAATGCGCTCAGTGAGGGCGCGAGCCGGGAGCGGACCCGCCGCCCGCCCGAGATAATCTCCCGGTAGGGCCGCTCGGCCCTCGGCCCGGCAATCCTCCTTCGCCACCCCGGAACAGCCGTCCCCATCCCCGCATCTCCTTATTTCACGGCCCGCCCGCCACGGGCGCCTCATTATTCGGCCGGGCGCCTGTCACAGGCGCTCCGGGAGGGGAAATATAGGGCTCCGAGGGGGATTTTCCGCATCAGGAAATGCGGGGAAATTCGTGGAAATTCGCAGAGATTCAATGATTCAGGAGATTTTTTATCCGAATCCGCCCTGTTTTCAGCCCTTTTCCCGGCCCGATATCAGGGGACGTAACCTGCCTGAAATATTTCCGTGTTAGTAATATATATTCGCATGTATTGGCAAAATCCCGCCACCGAAACGGGCGGGGTCCATTGTTCCTCTTTCTGGCCGGACCGGTTCACTCATCCGGGAGCAGGAGAACATCGAGATGAAAAAGATCATCGCCATCATCAAGCCGTTCAAGCTCGACGAAGTGAAGGAGGCCCTGGGCGCCATCGGAGTCGCGGGCATGACGGTTACCGAGGTCAAGGGATTCGGACGGCAGAAAGGCCACACCGAGCTTTACCGGGGCAGCGAATATGTCGTCGATTTTCTGCCCAAAATCCGGATTGAGATCCTCGCCGAGAGCGAGAAGGTGGACGCCATCGCCGAGACGATCATCAAGGCGGCGAACACCGGTAAAATCGGCGACGGAAAAATTATCATCATGCCGGTCGAGGATGTTCTTCGAATCCGGACGGGAGAGCGGGGAAAAGACGCCATCTAAATCGCCGATCTAAAATTTTTCTTTTCTGGCCACCAACACCCTTGAGGAGGGGGGAAACGTGGAAAATAAAATTCGCAGAGTTGCATGGACCACCCTGATTTTGTTAACGGCCTTTTCTTTTTGGCCCTCACTCGCCGCGGCGGCCGAGGCGAAGCTGAACGCGGGCAACACGGCCTGGATACTGACCTCGACCGCTCTCGTATTGTTCATGACGATACCGGGGCTGGCCCTTTTTTACGGCGGCCTTGTCCGGTCGAAGAATGTACTCTCGGTTTTGATGCAGTGCTTCTCGATCACCTGCCTCGTCTCGATTCTCTGGCTCGCCTACGCCTACAGC
The DNA here is from genome assembly GCA_029937135.1 of Nitrospinota bacterium. GTDB lineage: Bacteria > UBA8248 > UBA8248 > UBA8248 > UBA8248 > UBA8248. The sequence continues at coordinate 4,633 of JAPYQX010000152.1, read as the reverse complement.
CTCGCCTTCTCCAGCGGCAACGCCTTCGTCGGCGGCCTCAGCAAGGCCTTTTTCAACGGCGTGAGCTTCGGCTCGATGACCGGGGACATCCCCGAGACGGTCTTCGCCATGTTCCAGCTCACCTTCGCCATCATCACTCCCGCGCTCATCATCGGCGCCTTCGCCGAGCGCATGAAATTCTCGGCCATGTTCCTCTTCACGGGCATTTGGCTGACCGTCATTTACGCCCCCGTCGCCCACTGGGTCTGGGGCGGCGGCTGGCTCGGCTCGATGGGCGCCCTCGACTTCGCGGGCGGCACCGTCGTCCACATCAACTCGGGCGTCAGCGCCCTGGTTTGCGCCATCGTTCTGGGCAAGCGGCACGGCTTCCCCGAACAGCCGCCCTCGCCGCATAACCTCACCATGACTGTCACCGGCGCCTCGATGCTCTGGGTCGGCTGGTTCGGCTTCAACGCGGGCTCGGCCCTCGCCGCCGACGGCGCCGCCGGCATGGCCATGCTCGTCACCCACATGTCCTCGGCCGCCGCCGCGCTCACCTGGATGTTCATCGAGTGGAGCAAGTTCGGCAAACCCAGCGCCCTGGGGATTGTCACCGGCGCCGTCGCCGGCCTCGTCGGCATCACCCCGGCCTCGGGCTTCGTCGGCCCGATCGGCGGCCTCGTCATCGGCGTCGTCACCGGCTTCGTCTGCTTCAACGCCGTGGGCATCATCAAGCGAAAGTTCCAGATCGACGACTCGCTCGATGTCTTTCCCGTCCACGGAGTCGGCGGCATGGTGGGCGCCCTCCTGACGGGCGTCTTCGTCTCCTCGGGCCTTGGGGGCGTCGGCCTCGCCGAGGGCGTCAGCATGGGCTCGCAGGTGGGCATCCAGATCGTCAGCATCATCGCCACCGCGGTCTACGCCGGCGCCGGCTCGTTCATCATCCTCAAGATTGTGGACGCCATGGTCGGCCTCCGGGCCAGCGCCGAGGACGAGCAGGTCGGCCTCGACCCCAGCCAGCACAACGAATCGGGCTACGAGATTTAGCCTCACGCTCAACCGAAAAGCGCCGGCCCCCGTGGTGGAGGGCGGCGTATTCACCCTGCCCGACACGCCGGGCCTGGGACTTGAGCCGAACGAGGAAGTTTTGAAAAGCAGCGTCGTGGAGTGAGGATTAATACCGCCATGCCCAATCTCGATACACAGGTTTTAGTCTGCGGCGGCGGGCCGGTGGGCCTCTGCATGACGCTCGAGCTCGCGGTGCGCGGGGTCGCCTGCGCCATCCTCAACGAGAGCGAGACGGTGGCCACTCATCCCCAGGGCAATACCATGAACGCCCGGACGATGGAGCACTACCGCCGCCTCGGCGTTTCAAAGCGGGTCCGGGAGACGGGCCTGCCAGCCGATCACCCGACCGACTCGGCCTATGTGACCCGGCTGGCGGGCCATGAGATCACCCGCTTCCCGATGCCCTCGACGAATGAAAAAATGGCCCCCGGCTCGCCCGAGCTTGAGGTCACCCCCGAACCCCTGCACCGCGTCTCGCAGATGCTCGTTGAGCAGATATTAAAGGACCGGGTGGACGAGCTTCCCGCTGTGGACAGCCGCTTCGGCTGGCAGCTCATTGGCTTCACTCAGCACGCCGATCACGTCGCGTCCGAGATCGAGGAGGTGAAAACCGGAGAGAAGCGCACCTTCCGCAGCGCATTTCTCGTCGGCTGCGACGGGGCGCGCTCCACCGTCCGCCGCGCGCTCGGCATCCGCTACGAGGGCGAGGGCGGCGAGGACCGCACCTACATGATGGGGCGGATGCAGTCCACCTACATCGAGGCGCCGGGGATTTACGGCGTTCTCAAGAACCCCGTGGCCTTTCACACCCAGGTCACCAACCCCGGCGGCCGCGCGGCCTTCATCACCATCGACGGGAAGGGCAAGTTCCTGATGTTCACCAAGCTTGACCCGGGCGAGGAGGTATCCAGCGAGGAAGCCCGCGAGATCGCCATCGCCCATATCGGGGCCGATATTCCGGTCAAGGTCATCTCCTCGAAACCCTGGACCGCCGGGCAGGCGCTCGTCACCGAGCGCTACGGAGAGGGCCGCGTGTTCCTCGCGGGCGACTCGGTGCACCTTTTCACCCCGACCGGCGGCTTCGGGATGAATACAGGCATGGACGACACCTCGAATCTGGGCTGGAAGCTCGCGGCGGCCTGCCAGGGCTGGGGGGGAGAGAACCTGCTCGCCTCCTACGAGGCCGAGCGGCAGCCCATCGGCTTGAGGAATACGGGCGAGTCTCACCGCATGGCCCTGGTCGTCGCGGGGACGCGCATCCCGGACAAGGTGGAGGAGGAATCGTCAGGCGGCGATGCGGCCCGGACCGAACTCGGGGACTATTTGCAGGAAACCCTGCCCGATCTTTTCGCGGCTGTGGGAATACAGCTCGGCGCGCGCTACGACGGCTCCCCGCTCATATCGAGGGAAAACGAAGAGGACGATCCCCCGCCCGACGACGCCGCCGGCTACGCACCCACGGCCTTCCCCGGCGGCCGGGCGCCCCACTTCTGGCTCGAAGATGGTGCGGCCCTCTACGACCGTCTCGGCGAGGGCTTCACCATGCTCCGCTTCGCGGGCGGCTCCGGGCAATCGGGGCCCGCCGATCTTTCGGAGCTGGCCGATCTTTCGGAGCTGGAAAACGCCGCCGCCGCGCGCGGGGTCCCCTTTAAAATTCTCGATATCGACAACGCCGCCGGGCGAGCGCTCTACGAGCGCGATCTCGCCCTCATCCGCCCGGACCAGTACGTCGCCTGGCGCGGCTATGCCCCCCCCGCCGACCCCGGAGGGCTCATTGATCGTCTTACCGGGGTGGTGACCGGGGCGGCCTGATCGCCATAAAGAAGGAAACGCCGCCGGGCAGGATTAATAAGCTGGCTGGTTCATCAGACCATCGGGCAGGATCGGCAAACTGACTGGCAGGAGAGATTGAGCGTGAAAATCCTCGTCGCCGGAGCCAACGGGAACACGGTTTTCGGCTGGTGCGGCTGTTGACGAACGCGGGCCGGGACACACGCGCCATGATCAGGAACCCGGCCCAGGCCGAGCGGATCGAGAGCGCCGGGGCCGAGGCGTTCATCGCCGACCTTGAGGGCGATATCGAGAACAACGCGGGCCCGGCCGTCGAGGGTTGCGGAGCGATCATCTTCGCCGCGGGCGGGGGCCGGGGCAGCGGCCCCGAAAAAAAAGAAACCGTCGATTACATGGGCGCGGTAAAGCTTATCGAGGCGGCCGAGGCGGCGGGCGCCCGGCGGTTCATTCTCCTCAGCTCGATCCGCATCGACTACCCGGACACATGGCCCGAGCATCTGAGGGCCTACCTCACCGCCAAGGAAAAAGCCGACCGGCCGCCTCCTCGCCAGCGAACTGGACTACACCATCGTGCGCCCCGGCCGCCTGACGGACGATCCCGGCGCGGGCCGAATCGCCGCTATATCTAGCTCCGCCGCGGGGCGGAGCCATGAAGGCCGAAGCGGCGAGATCGCCCGTGATGACGTAGCGGCGGTGATGGCCGCCTGCCTTGATTATGACAATACCCGCCGGACGATCATCGATCTTCTCGCGGGTGAGACACCCATCCCCGATGCGCTGGCGGCGATATGAAAAAAAGAGCGACGGCGATCATGGCGCGGATGCTTCCGGCGGTCATTCTTATGGCCTTCGCGGCCTTGCTCGCACAGGCTCCCGCTATCGAGGCGCAATCCTCCGGTGGGGCGCAGTCTCTCAAGGAGCCCGTCTCCAAGGAGCCCATACTCAAGGAGCCCGCCCCGGAGGGGCCCACTACTGAAGGGCAATGGGTGCCCGGCAATCACTTCAGCATCAGCATGGGTTGTCTGAAAAAATGGATTTGCGATTGCTCGGGTATCAAAGCCCCGCGCCGCGCACGGATCGATCGGACCCCCTCGGAGTCGATCGCGGGCATCTGCGAGCCCGGCGCGCGCGGCGCGTGCTCGGCGTGCAGCGCCAAGGCACCCCCTAAAAAATGCGAGTGTAAAACGAAGTTTCGATAAGCTCGCCAGTAAACATCCCGGCAAAACCTTCCTCGTAGGTTTCCCGTTAGACCGTACTCAGGCGTGGCCCGCACGATACCGGTCCGCACCCGGAACGCGGCCCCTTCGGGTTTAGTCCGCCTCGGGCGCGGCTCGGTCGGCTGCGCCGAGGAGGATGACCACAGCCGCCATATCGAGGCCGCCGAGCCCGTCCCGCGACGCCATCCGGTAGACCTTGGTTCGCCGCCGCCCCGGTGGGGCACGGCAGCCCGAGCGCCATCAGCGACGAAACGGCGAGCGAAACATCCTTGAGCATCAGGTCCACAGTAAATCCCGCCTCGAAGCCCCGGTCCGCCGGGGAGCCCTCGACCAGCCCCGGACAGGGCGGGTCCTTTTCCATCACCCAGCCGCCACCGCTGCTCGTGCGGATAACCTCGTGCAGAATCTTCGGGTCCACTCCCGAGGCCTTGCCCATCGCGAAGGCCTCGGCCGCCGCCACCATCGTCACCCCGGCGATCAGGTTGTTGCAAAGTTTCGCCACCTGGCCCGCGCCGTGGCCGCCGACGCGGATGATATTTTTCCCGAGCTTCTCGAGAATGGGCCGCGCCCGCTCGAAG
>JAPYQX010000151.1 GCA_029937135.1 Nitrospinota bacterium | reverse complement strand
GGCGCACGGCCCGGCGTCCGGCGCAAAACCCTCGGCCGCCGACAGCATCGCCCGCCAGCTCGGCCTCGCCGGAGACTGGCTCTCGGCCCCCCTCAAAGAGTTAATTGATCTCTACAAGATGCCCGGGAGCCTCGATACCGATCTCGGCAAGCCGCTCTTCCCGCGAATCGAGGAAGACGCGCGGGCCGCCCTCGAGGAGAAGGTGGCGGCGCGAATCGCGGCCGGCGAGGAGGCCGCTCCGGCGGCGTCCGGCCCGGAGGGCGGCTCGAAGAAGGACGGGGCATCTGGTTCAAAGGGCGGCTCGGAGGGTGATTCGGAGGGCGCGGGGCTGATCACCATCGACGATTTCCACCGCGTGGAGTTGTGCACGGCGCGGGTCGATGCGGCAGAGAATATCCCCAAGTCGAAGAACCTTTTGAAAATCGAAGTCTCCCTCGGCGAGGAGCGGCGCACCATCGTCGCCGGTGTGGCCAGGCACTACGCCCCCGATGAGCTGGTGGGGCGCACCGTCGTGGTCGTGGCGAACCTCGAGCCCGCCAGGCTCATGGGCGTCGAGTCGCAGGGAATGCTGCTCGCCGCCGAGGACGAGGACGGCCTCAAGCTCGTCGGCGTCGAGGGCGATATCCGCCCCGGCAGCCGTATTCGCTAGCCGGCGGCGAACTCGGGAAAGGAAAGAAACGCGAATGACGGATTCAGACAAACAGGGACAGCCCTCGGGGGGGCCGTCCAAGAATTCCGGGACCCGCAACGATGGCGGGGACGGGGGCGGGAAGCCTCCTCGCAAGGGTTCCAGCCGCCGGAGCGGGCGGCCGAGGAACAACCGCCGCCGGGGCCGCGGGCAAAGAGGGGGGGGCCAGTCCGGACAGTCCGGCAGGTCCACCCAGAGTGCTGGAAAAGCCGTTGACGATAAGGCGTTCGAGAGCATCCCCCTGGTCCAGGGCTCAGTCGTTCTGGTCGATTCTCATGCCCATATCGATGCCTCCGACTACGACGGCGACCGCCGAAAGATACTCGAGCGCGCCATGTCCAAGGGCGTGAGGACCATCATCGCCGTCGGCTCGGATCTGGTCAGCAGCCGTAAAACGGTGGATATCGCCAACTCCTTCGACGGGGTGTTCGCCGCCGTGGGGATTCATCCCCACGACGTGAAATCCATGGCGAATAAATCCGCCGGACCCATCAAGGCCCTCACCGATAACGCCAAGGTGGTCGCCATCGGCGAGATCGGTCTCGACTACCACTACGACAACTCTCCCCGGAAGCTTCAAAAGCACTGGTTTCGCGAGCAGGTCAGGATGGCCGTAAAGATTGGCAAGCCGGTTATCGTCCATAGCCGGGACGCGGGCGAGGATGTGTACTCGATTCTCGAGGCGGAGAAGGTATGGCGGGTCGGCGGAGTCATCCACTGTTTCACCGGGGACGCGGAGCTCGCCCGGAAGTTCCTGGGTCTCGATTTGCATCTGGGGGCGGCCGGACCCATCACATTCGACAATTCCGATGAGCTGCGGGGCGTTTTCGCGAATATCCCGATCGAGCGGATTCTCGTCGAAACGGACAGTCCCTACCTGACCCCGCCGCCGAACCGCGGGAAAAGAAACGAGCCCGCCTATATCGTCCAGGTGGCCGAGAAGCTCGCCGAGATCAAGGGGCTCACCCTCGAGGACGTGGCGCGCGCCACCTCCGTCAATGTTCGGCGCCTCTTCAAGGTGGGGCCGTGGCCCGCGCCGGGGACCATCGCCTACCCCCTGGCCGGAAAGCTTTACCTCAACATCACGAACAGCTGCCACAACGCGTGTTTGTTCTGCGGCCTCCTGAGCGACCGGGTGTTCATGGGTCACGACCTGACGCTGGAGAGCGATCCCGATGTAGAGGCGATTCTCGAGGCGGCGGGCGATCCGGGCCGCTACGAGGAGGTGGTCTTCAGCGGGTACGGCGAGCCCACGACCCGGCTCGAGGAACTCAAGCAGGTGGCCCTGGAACTGAGGGGTCGCGGTGCCAAGCGAATCCGCCTGACGACGAACGGCCTCGGAAACCGGGTCAACGGGAGGAGCATCCTCCCCGAGCTCCAGGGCCTGATCGACGCGATTTCCGTGAGCCTTCAGGCAGAGAGCCCGGAGGCCTACGAGAAAGTGTGCAAGACCAAGGAGATCGAAAACCCCTATCCATCCGTCAAGGAATTCATCAGCGAGGCGAAAAGGCTGTTCGGCGATGTCGAGGTCACAGCCGTGGATATGCCGGGCATCATCGACATCGAAGCCTGCGAGAAGGTGGCCCGCGAGGAACTGAACGTACCCTTTCGGCGGCATTCGTTCGCGCTGGCGGACTGATTCGGGATTGCCCTTGGCTCTCTTCGGCGGGTGATTTCGGGGTTTTGATATCCATGTTTTTTCGCATTCCCTCGGTGGGATCAGATGATGTCTCCACAACCAAACGATCCGGCACAACCAATCGATCCGGTACAACCCATTGATCAGGAAGATTCCGCTCCCCCGGCCATTGAGGCGGATTCGGGCCTCGAGCTTGGAGTTAGCGAGGGCAAGTTCCTGCTGAACATGCTCTCCCCCAAATCGCGGGAGGCGCTCCAAATTCTGGCCGAGCTTGAGCAGGACGAAGCCCTGCGGGCCTTTCTGTCGAGTTCCAACTCCCCTGAACCGGCTGGCCGCTATCGGCTTCACTGAGGCCGAGAGCCTGCAACTGTCGGGCCTTGTGGCGATTCCGATACAGTTTTTGACTTCATCTCCTCCAGGCGATCTGATCGAGCGGCTGCATCAAGACCCGCCGCTCGCTCTGCTGGTTTATGTGGGCGAGAACACCGCCGAATTCATCTCTTCATGGAAGAGCTCCGTGAGGGGAACAAGGGCGCGCCGCTGCCCATCGTGGCTTTCGTGGACAGCGCGATGGTGGCGATGAGCGAGCTTCCTCACTCCTGGGCGGACGCGGTCATTCCGCTGGACATGTCGGGAGATGTCCTGAAGGGCCATCTCGAGCGCCTCTTCGATATTTTCCTCACGCAAAAAGACCTGGCGACGGTTTTCCTGGCGCACAGCGTCAGCCAGTCGCAGTTCCGCAAGGCGGCCTACATTGACCCGCTCACAGGCGTGATGAATTTCGCCGGGTTTCAGGATGCCGCCGCCCTCGAACTCTCCCGGGTGAAGCGGGTGAGTCAGCCGCTCGGCATGATCATGCTCGACATCGATCATTTCAAGAAAATCAACGATACCTTTGGCCATCCGCAGGGGAATGCGGTCCTCAAACAACTTGCCCTCGTCATCCGGGCCCAGACGAGGGACCTCGACGCTCATTTTCGGCTGGGGGGCGAGGAGTTCGGGATTCTTCTTCCCCATACGAAATTCGAGGATCTGGCCGTTGTGGCGGAGCGGGTCCGGGAGGCCGTGGAATCGGTCCATTTTACCGGAATGCCCGCTGCCGGCGCGGTCAAGGTGAGTCTGGGCGCTCTCGGTGTCGAGCCCCAGAAATCAAGGCGCCCCGACGATTGGAACGCCATGTTTGCCGCGGCGGACGAGCTTCTCTACCTCGCCAAGGAGCAGGGCCGGAACCGGGTGGTTTCGCGGTTGTACGAGCCGCCGCCCGAAACACCCCCCGCTGAATCGCAGGCCTGAATCGAAGCCCGAACCGCCGCCGGTTAAATGACAGAGGCAGGGAGGGTGGCTCCGCGGCGTTTCTCGGAAGGGCGGGAGTTGGTGCATAATTCTGGCGGCTGGTTGACTGCCCACTCAACGGAAAGGATTTTTCTCCATGGCCGATGAAACCCGGCGGCGTCAATTTCAACGCTTTGAGCTTCCATTCGAGGTGAAGATTCCTGGAATTTCGGGCGGCTTTGTCCGTCCCATGAACCTGAGCGCCGGGGGTTTCATGGTTGAGCTCGAAGGCGACCCCCAGTTGTGGGCCGCCAGCGAGTGCAGCATTGTCATCAATGGCTCCGAGTACACTGGCAAGGCCACCGTGGTCTGGAAAAAGAAGAACGTTGAAAGCCAGCCTCCCAACTGGAGCGCCGGGTTGCTGTTCGAAATGCCCGGGGAAAACCTAAATGAGTTCGGGAAGGCGATGGAGGCGATTCAGGCCAGCCTGAACAAGGAGGCCTGAGGCCGGGTACGGAGCTTTTTTCCCGAATCCGGCATTGAATTTCGGTGCTGGATTAAATCTGAATGTGCTGGATTAAATCTGAATATTGATGATATTGCCCCGGTGGAGCTTTGATTTTTGAAGGTCCACCTCGGCGGCGGCGGATTCGATCTGCTCCGCCGCGATGGGTTCGAGGTCGATGACGCGGGTGCTTTTGCGGAGGCCGTTGGCGCCCGAAGAAAGGTTTTTATGGAATGCGAAGCGCTCCCGAATCCGGGCGCGCCGATCACCTGAGTAGCTATCCCGCTCGGTCCCGCCGGTGAATCCGTAGTCGCCTGTCTGGCTGCCAACGGCCAATTAATTTCCTCCTGCTATCCGCTCTTCGCCGCCGCTCGAAAGCCTCTCGCGGCGGATGTATTTCTCTCTTCCTCTATGGCTTCGCTCATGATGGCGGTCACCCTGAGGAAGTGGTCTCCGTAGTCGGTGAAGTCGCCAGACTGGCGTTGGACGCCGAGCCCTTTCAGCTGAAAGATTTTCCCGGACAAGGTGTAGGGGGGGAGCGATATTTTCCGGCTGCCGCGGATGGTCGAGACCTCGACCGCTCCGCCCTCCCTGAACCGGGACTCGGGGAGCTTCAGTTCGCTGTAGATGTCCAGTCCCCTGCGCTTGAGGGCAGGGTGTCCCCGCACCGATAGGAGGAGGTGAAGATCGCCGGCCTCCCCGCCCGAGAGGCCCTCGTTTCCCAGGCCCTTGAATCGGAGGATTTCGCCGTCCTCGGCGCCGGGTGGAACATGGATACCGATGATGCTCTCCTGTTGGACCCGCCCGATGCCTCTGCAACTGGGGCAACGGGTGTACTTTTCATCCGTGAAATCCGAGCAATCCGGGCAATCAATTCGGCGTGAAAACCGGAGTGAGACCTCCCCGCCCAGGACCGCTTGAATAAAGTCCAATCGAAGCCGGTAATGGAGATCGCGGCCCTGGGCAGTATCCGTCGGGGAGGTCTTCGAGTGTCCCGGGGGAGGGACAAACGCGGATTCATCGGTGATGATCTGGTATGCGTCGAGAAGATCCTGAAAACGGCGGGCCTTTTCGGGGTCGCCGCCGTGGAGGTCCGGGTGGCAATCGAAAGCGAGTTTCCGAAAGGCACTCTTGACCCGGGAGCTGTCGGCGCCTTCGCGGAGGTCGAGCAGCTTTAGGGCTTTTTCTCGTTTATGGTTGATTGTGGCCTGCATCTGAAACCTCACTAAATATAAAGAGTTAGGAGATGCGATAACTTTTCCTCCGGGGATTTGTCCCGGGAGGCTCAGAGCCCTTAATTGTTAGCCTCATTAGAGGGGGGAGTAAGTATAATGCCATTGGCACTACATCAACAGTTGTATTTATACTGCCAATGGCAACACATGTTAAGAAGTTTTTTTGGAAGTCCCCATTTTTTGTTTCTTGAATTATAGTGCCAATGGCAGTACAGTAATGGCATGGTCAAAGCCGAGAAAAGAAAACACGATAAGCCCTTGCAAATCAGGATGAACCAGGATCTTCTCGATCTCATCCAGGCGGCCTCGGGAAAGGCCGGGCTCTCCACCTCAGGGTGGGTGCGCGACCGCCTCGCCCGGGTGGCCCGACGCGAAATCAGGCAAACAGGAGACGATTCCCCCCGCCGCAGCCAGCGGGAGGATTAGGCCCCGTCAGATGTGGAATGGCGGCGCCATTCCACGACAAGCGCCCCTTCCGCTAGGAACGAAGAATTTTTGCTGATTGGGGGTTTATTGGTTGGGTGAGTGCCCCCCGCCCGACTAACCGGGCTCCGCATCCCGCGCTTTTTTAAGCGATAAAATATTCCGAAATCAATTCAAAACAGATCAAATCTAGAATCGAGGGAATCCGCGCCTCTCTCTGTGGCCGGGCCGGGTGGAGCGGGGCTCGACGGGGGAGGGGTGCTTCATTTGCGCCCAATAAAAAGAGGCGTTTAAAGAAATTCGAAAAATGGGGGATCGTTGCCGCATCATCCCGATTCAAATATGGTTTCGATGGATTCTGAAAAGGCCAATATCTCATCTATCCTTCGGGGACGAATATGGAACTCTACGAGGCGATCTACTCCCGGCGCGATATCCGCCGGTTCCGGCCGGACCCGGTGGACAGCGCTGTGCTCCACCACATTCTGAACGCCGCGCACCACGCCGGGTCGGTGGGGTTCATGCAGCCCTGGAACTTCATCCTGATAAGAGAGATCGAGACCCGGCGGCGTGTGATGGCCATGTTCGAAAGAGAAAACGCCCGTGGCGCGGAAAACTACAGCGGCGAGCGGCGGGCTCTTTACGAATCCCTCAAGCTCGAGGGCATCCTCGAGGCGCCACTCAACGTCTGCGTGACCTGCGACCGCTCCCGCGGGGGCGCGGTGCTCGGCCGGAACACCATCCATGACACCGATATTTTCAGCTCCTGCCTGGCCGTCCAGAATCTGTGGCTGGCCGCTCGGGCGGAGGGCGTCGGGGTGGGATGGGTCAGCATTCTCGACAACCGGGAGCTTTCGGGAATTCTGGAGTTGCCCGAGACGGTGGTTCCCGTGGCCTATTTGTGTTTGGGGTATCCGGAGAAATTCTCCGAAGCCCCCTTGCTCGAGTCGGTGGGCTGGCGCCGGAGGATTCCTCTCGAGGAAGTTGTTTTCGAAGAGCGGTTCGGCCGGCGGTTGACCGGGGAGAAAGCCGGAAAAGGCTGAGCCGAGCCGTGATCACCCTGGCCGCCGGAATCACGGGGAAAGGGGGGCGTATTAAAAATAAGTGGCCGTATTATGAATTGAGAGCGTTGCCGTATAATTCCGGTTAATTGTGACGATTCCCATTTCAACAGGAGAAACCAAATGACCTCCGGCCCCAAGATTCTCGCCTTCGCGGGCAGCGCCCGGAAGGATTCGTTTAACAAAAAACTGGTCAATATCGCCGCCCAGGGCGCACTCGGCGCGGGAGCCCAGGTCACCGAACTCGATTTGGCGACCTTCCGCTCCCGCTGTCCGATCAGGACATCGAAGCCGAGGAGGGTCTTCCGGCGGGCGTGATTCGCCTCAAGGAGTTGATGCGG
>JAPYQX010000150.1 GCA_029937135.1 Nitrospinota bacterium | reverse complement strand
CTCACACCCATATCGAGTTGAGCGGCCTCGAGATCGAGCCCTTGCCGATGGGGGAATGGATCGTTCGCCTGGTCCGCGAGGTGCGCGAATGGCCTCTTCATCTTTTTCTCTCTTCTTCCCGGCTCGGGGTGTCCGCTTCGTTCGAGGCGGGCGTGACCTGCGTGGGCGATATCTCGGCTTGGGGCCAGAGCCGCCGGATGCTCTCCGACATGGGGATGCGCGGGGTTGTCTTTCGCGAGGTGCTGGGCCTGGCCGCGGGCGATGCGGATTCGATTGCCGCTGATTCAATAGTTGAGGACCGGGTCATCTCGCGGGAAGTGAGAGGCGGCGACTCCGCCCTCCGGACCGGGATAAGCCCCCACGCGCCCTATACGGCGTCGCTCGCCCTTTACCGCTCGGCCATCGGGGCCGCCGGTGCGAAAGGGTGGCTCATCGCGACCCACCTTGCCGAAAGCCCCGAGGAGTCGCGCTTTCTCAGCGACGGGGGCGGTCCCTTCGCCGGGATGCACAAGGCCCTCGATAGCCCTGTCAAAGACTTCGATCCGCCCGGCCTCTCCCCCGTCCGGTATTTATCGGAGGGCGATGTACTGAGCGGGATCGATCTGGCGGTCCACTGCAACCAGACCGGCGAGGAGGAATGGGCGCTGCTCGCGCGGGCCGGCACAACAGTTTGCCTCTGCCCGCGCTCGGCCGCGTTTTTCGGGCACCCCTTCGCCGATGCCGCTGGGATGCGCCGGGCCGGGGTCCGGCTGTGCATCGGCACCGACAGTCGGGCGAGCAGCCCCTCGCTCTCGGTGCTTGAGGAGGCCGTCGCCCTCTGGGAGGCGGACCCGGCGTTGACGGCGGAGACGCTTCTTGAGATTTGCACCGCGAACGGGGCCGAGGCGCTGGGTTTCGCCGGGGATGGTGTGGGGGTAATTACTCCCGGCGGGACGGCGGATCTGGCCGTGGTCGTGCCCCCGCCCGGCGAGCCGCCCGGGCTTGACCGGATATTCCGCCCCGGCGCCCGCGTTCGCACAACGATTTCGGGCGGGATAGTCCGGCATGAGAGCGGGGGGTAGGCCGTGGTTTCCATCCCTCCCCGCTGGGTTTAGAATGAATCCTTCAAGTGGCTTTCGAATGATTCGAGTGATTTTTCCCTGAAATTTTCCTACGGGATAAAAAAGCCTTTCTAAGAAAAGGAAACCTAAGGAATTAAGAAAACTTAAGGAAAGGAAATTTGATGGCGACAAAAAAAACCGCGAAAGAGGTGATTTTCGACAACACCAACTGGAAAACGCGCAAGCCGCGCTACGACGTAGCCGAGGCGAATTTCGGGCGCGTTCTCGCGGTGCGGATGGCGCCCGGTGACGATCTTTACGGGACGACGCTGAAGATCGTCAAGGAAAAAGGCATCAAGGCGGGGGTGATCATCAGCGTGGCGGCGAGTCTTCAGAGGGCGACGCTCAGGAACGTTTGGCAGTTTCCCAACCCCTGGCCGATTAGCAACGAGTGCCGGATATTCACCCCGATCGAGGGGCCGCTCGAGTTGCTTCAGATGAGTGGCAACATCACCCAGACCGAAGACGGCGAGCCCTACCTGCACGCTCACGTTACCATTTCGATGGGCCGCCCCGAGGCGACCTGCTTCGGTGGTCATTTGGTCGAGGGCTGCACCATTTTCAGCACCTGCGAGACGGTGATCGCCGAGATCGATAATCTTGCCTTCCTACGGCTCATGGACAAGCAGACGAAGGTGGGCGAGGTGTACGGCATTCCGACCGGCGGTATGTCCAATGCGGAAATCAAGAAAGAGGCCGCCAGACGGAAGGCGCGCCCGAGCCCCCACGGGAAAAAATAGATTTGATCAATCCCGAGCAAGTTAACTTCATCCTCCGGCTGATCGAGGCGGCTGTCCTCGGCGGTCTCATCGGCCTGGAGCGTGAGCGCAACAACCAGCCTGCCGGGCTCCGCACCCACATCATCCTGTGTCTCGGCTCGGCCCTGCTGATGGAGGTGTCGCTCCGTATCGGAGCGCTGACCCCGACGGGCGACCCCGGCCGCATCGCGGCCCAGGTCGTCACCGGAGTCGGATTCCTGGGCGCGGGGGCGATCATGCGGATGGGGGCCTCGGTCCGGGGGTTGACGACGGCGGCGAGTATTTGGACGACGGCGGGAATCGGCCTGGCGGTCGGAGCGGGTTACCACGTCGAAGCGATTTCGGTGGTGGTGATCATGCTCCTCTCGCTGTCTCTTCTCAAGAAAGTGGGCCGCCGCATCTCCGGCCACCGCCGCTTCAAGATTGTGGAGATCGAGGTGAGCGGCGCGGACGAGGAAGTTATTATTCAGGAACTCGAGGACATTCTCTCGAAAGAGCGGTGCGATGTGCGCGAGATGGACGTGAAAAAAAATCCCGACAACGGTTCGATGGTAATCCGCGCGCAGATCACCACGCCAGGGGACTTCGATCCGCCCCGGCTAGTCGAGCAGCTTACACGGCGGGCGGATGTCGTCCGCGCCAAGGTGCGCTAGGGCTGGGTCTCCTCAAACTTCAAGCCTTCCCGAATCGCGCGCCGCTACACTTTCTATTTACTTTAGCGAATCCTGTTACTTCAGCGAATCCTTGTAGCGCTGGTTCATGCTCTGTCCGATTCCCGCCATGACGGCGGTGGTGAGATCGAACGTGGCGTCGAGGACATCCTCGGCGATGCCCGCTTTCCCGGCGGCCGCCAGGCGGTGGTCCACTCAGGGCTGGCAGTTTCGGACGATGGCGACAGCTATCCCGAGGAGTTTTTTCTCGCGGTCGGTCAAAAGCTCCGTGGTGTGTGCGTCGCGGTAGAATTTTCGAAAATCGGCTCTCTCGCTCATGTGGCTCTCCGTGGCGGGCGAAAATTCGCGTCCGCCAGGTTAGGGGGGATAGTCGCATTTCAGGGATACGGGCGGATTATAATCAGCCGGGGCGCGTTTTCAAAACATGCGGCTAAAATCATGCGGCTCGAAATATCCGCTTCAATAAATCTGGAAAAATGATGGATAAAAATTCGCAGGGGTGGGTTTTTTTTGCTGTGGTCTGCCGGGGGACGCTGGCGGCGTGGTGGACGGAGCGGTGATCAAAGCGAGGAGGCGAGGGTGAATCCCGCCCAGGCGGCGAAGAGCCCGCCCGCCAGCGAGAGGCCGATGTTGAGCGCCGCCGCCTGCCATCCTCCCTGCTGGATAAGCCGGAGGGTCTCAAGGCTGAACGTCGAAAAAGTGGTGAACCCGCCCAGTATTCCAACCATGACGACGAGACGCGCCTGGACCGACATGAAATCCCGTTCAATCACGAGATAGGCGAGCCACCCGATGATGAAGGAGCCGATGATGTTCACCGCCAAAGTGGCGAGGGGAAACCCCAGCCGCGTCCACCGCTGGACCGCCATCGCCGTGCCGTAGCGCATCACGCTGCCCACCGCCCCGCCAATCGCCACCCATGCCCAATCGAACATCAATGCTCCCGTGAATCCGCGCCTGTCTGCGGCGGTTTGAGTCGTCAGTTTCTTGCTGCCAGACAGTAGATTTTCGCCATTTCATTCCCGAAAACTGTAACAAAATCGCACTTTTTTCATATCCGGGCAAGTAAATGTGAAGTTCTTAACATTGGAAGCGTAACCACGGATGCTTCGGAAATGGGGGGGGCGGAATCATATTCCCAATGGAAGGCGGGCGCTGAACAGGCCCAAACGGAATGCCGGGCAGTTGAAAGCAACCCGGTCCGGTCGAAGCAATAAGGAGATGGATAATGGTTGCCAGCGATATTGCCTACCTCGAAGAAAAATCTATCATCGAATGATTGGGCAGTGAACGACCAGCCAAGTGAGGGATTTCAAAGAAAAACTTGGGTTGAATGGTGAGACCGGCGAGATACCGGCCTTGGATAGCCCCGAATCGAAGAGTTTTCCAAGCTGGATGGTTTATTTGATTAAATCTCTGGACGAGGAAGAAGCCCGGCAGATAGCCCTTTCCGGGTGATTCTCGGTCCATGAAATTATTTAAACAAATACTGGTTGTATTTTTATTTGATAATCTATATATTTTGTGAGGTTCGTCACACTTGCTGTGTATGCATTTTTCGGCATCCTACCCGCCCAAAATGGTTGTTCGGCGTAGCCCTGCGATGTGGCCGAGGATTTTTTGCCGCTGCCCGTAGGTTTCCGCCTGTTGGAGGAACTGGAAATTGAAGTCTCCGAATTCCCTGAAGTCAGCCAATCGAAACCGCGCTGATCGCTAGCGGGCCCGGCCGGGTGAAAACAGAAAGGAGCGGGCAGTATCGAACGAACGTGGAGAAGACAAGGACCGGGAGGACAAGCCCGGTTCGACCCACCCGAAAGGCTCGGACTTGCCCGGTTGGATGCGCAATCTCATCCGGTCGTTAAAAAATGAAGAAGAACAGAAGAAAAAAAGACCGCGATTAGCGCCGAAGTTTCCTTTGCCGGGATTTGACCCGTATGTCCACCCCGGCCCGGCCTTGACCTCAACCCGAAACTCTCCATTTAATTTATAGGTCCGCCCCGGACCCGTAAGTCTCCCGCCCGCCCGGTCTTTATCCGGCCCTTTCGCCTTGGCCGGGGAGTCTCTAGAATCGGGCCATGGCCCAAACTCCACTCTCCCAGCCGATAGCGGCGAACTGGCGAGAAACCATCCGCGAGGATCTGCGGGCGCTCTCGGACCGCGATTTGCGCCGCGGTCTCAGGACCCTCTCGGGCGCCCAGGGGCCGGTGATGCGATTCGAAGGCCGGGAGGTCATCCAATTCGCCGGCAACAACTATCTCGGTCTTGCCGATCATCCCTTGCTGGCCGCCGCTGTTGGTGAAGCCGCCGAAAAATGGGGCGCGAGCGCCTCCGCGAGCCCTCTCATCTCGGGCCACATGGAGCCCCACGAAACCCTTTCCCGCAAGCTCGCCCGGTTCAAGGACAAGGAAGCGGCCCTTCTTTTTGGGTCGGGTTTTCTGGCGAACGCCGGGCTAATCCCCGCTCTCGCAGGAGAGGGGGACGTGGTGTTCAGCGACAGCCTCAACCACGCGAGCATCGCCGCCGGCTGCCGCCTCAGCCGCGCTCCGGTCCAGGTATTCGCCCACAACGATATGAACGACCTTGAGGATCGCCTGAAAAAGGCGGCAAGCGCGAGGCGGCGGCTCATCGCCGTGGACGGCGTATTCAGCATGGACGGCGACCTGGCCCCGCTCGGCGATCTGGCCGATCTCGCGGAAAGGTACGGAGCGATTCTCCTTGTGGACGAGGCGCACGCGACGGGCGTCCTCGGCCCCCGGGGAGGCGGCGCGGCGGCCCGCCTCGGCGTTCAGGAGCGCGTGAGCGTCTCGATGGGGACGCTGGGAAAGGCGCTTGCCTCCTACGGCGCGTTCGCCTGCTCGGATGGGGAGGTGATCGATTACCTGGTGAACGTGGCGAGGACGTTCATCTACTCCACCGCGCTTCCGCCCGCCGCGCTGGCGGCCGCTGGCGCGGCGATCGATCTGGCCTCAGGCGAGGAGGGGGACCGGCGGCGGGAGCGGCTGGCCGCCCTGTGCCGAATGTTTCGCGCGGGGCTTGAGCGAATCGGTTTCGAGCCGCCTCCCGTTGTCAGTGACGCCGAGGTTCCGATCTTTCCGATTATCGTAGGCGGGGCGGGCGAGGCCCTCGCGCTGGCCGATCACATGCTCACCGCCGGCGTATTTTTGCTGGCCATCCGCCCGCCGACCGTACCCGAGGGGACGAGCCGCCTGCGGGCGACACTCATGGCCACCCACACGGACGCACAGATCGACACCGCCCTCGACGCGCTCGAGAGCGGGGCGCGGAAGCTGGGTCTCGGCGTCCGCTAGGGCCGGAGCGCCGGGCCGGGGCCGGGGATTTTCATTTCACTCGATTTTCATTTCACGAGATAAGGAGACCCGAGTTGGCCGGAAAACCCGTCATCACCGTGCATCACCACTTCATGCCCCGGGAGGTGTTTGGTCGCTATGAGCCCCCCGGGGGGAGAATCATCGAGGAAGATTTTTATTTCACGTTCAACCCCATTCTTCACGACGCGGCCGCCCACCTCCGGGCGCTGGACGAGGCTGGTGTGGACGCGACGATGGTCCACCTCGCCCAGTGGAACCAGAAGGGTGTCGCCGTCTGCCGGGAGCTGAACGATGGTTTCGCCGAGCTGGCGCGGTCTCACCCGGACCGGTTCATTCCCTGCGTTCACCTTCCCCTGTCCGGCGGGGCGGAGGTGCTCGCAGAGCTCGAACGGGCGGCCGGCATGGGATTTCCGGGCCGTGGCGCTCCTTTCCTCGGAGGGGGACACCCACCTGGCCACCGAGGAGGTCAGGCCCCTTTTCGCCCGGATCGCCGGGTTGGGGCTCGCGGTTTTGATTCATCCAGCGATGCGTCCCAAGGGGGCGGCGATGGATTTTGATCTGGTGGCCAGCGTCGAGCGGGCGGCGGACATCACCCGCGCGACGGTCCGGGCGATGTACGGGGTGCTTCCTCATTTCCCCGGCCTCAGATTCATCATGCCTCACCATGGAGGGGCGGCCCCCTTTCTGAAGGGACGCCTTCAGATGTTCTTCAAGCCCGAGGGCATCGAGATACCGGACGAACTCAAGCTCCTTCCCCTCTCGCCAATCGAGCGGGGGCGGCTGGGCCTTGAGGAGCCTTTCGAGGAGCTTTTCGGGAAGGTTTATTTCGATACGGCGGGGTTCGGCGGCTGGATGCCCGCCACCCGCTCGGCCCTCATGTCGGTGAGCCCGCGCCGCCTTTGCCTGGGGACGGACTACCCGCAGGAGATGCACAATGGCGCCGACATAGGAGCGCATATCAAGGGCATTCGCGCCCTGGACCTTCCGCCGGAGGAAATCGACGCCATCCTGGGCGGAAACGCGGCCGAAGCGCTCGGGCTCTAGCCCTCGGGTTTCTGGTTCCCGGGCTCTGGCCCTCGGGCTTTTACCCCTTTCGGTTCACCGGCGGCCCCGGTGCCGGGGCCATTGTGCTCGCGGCCTGACTTTGGTTATATCGGGTTGTCGCCGTTGACGCTTTTTGACTCATGCCGCTTTCCGAAAACATGCACCGGAGATTGATGAATGCCGAAATCGAAACGGGAAAAAACCTGCACGCAGGGGAAGAAAAGCGGGATGAGCGGAAACATGATTGCCGTCGTGATCGCCGCCGTGATTATCGCCGGGGGGGGTACTCCTGGTGGAGTTCGGGTCAGACCGAGGA
>JAPYQX010000494.1 GCA_029937135.1 Nitrospinota bacterium | reverse complement strand
GTATAGCTCGGTGTGGCCTTTCTGCCTGCCGAAACCCTTTACCTCGGTCACGGTCATCCCCGCGACACCGACAGCGCCAAGCGCTTCTTTTACTTCATCCATCTTAAACGGCTTAATAATGGCAACAATCAATTGCATGGCAAAGTCTCCATCCCGCGGGAAACATCGGGGATCAATGGAATTCCCCAAAATATAGCACGCCTCGAAAAGAGGTTAAACAACCCGGAAGTGCCCCTAATGCCAATCCATCTCTTATTTTAATATTTACCTTTACTATGTTTCCGCGATGTTTCGTGGTTGTTACTTGGCTATTAAATCTTGGGCGAAGGAAGAGAAGCGGCTCAAAATCCCCCTAATACCCCTAATTACAATGAGAATTCCGATTTGGCCGGGGCCCCGTTGGTTTAATTTTTCTTCGCCCCGGGGACTTGATTCCGGGGGGTGAATCGCCTAGACTCGCCCGCTCGTAAGGCCTAAACGGCGGCCTCGGGAGTTCGGCCCATCTTCACGACGAGGGACATGAAAAATGGAGTGTACGCTGCTCGAGGAACCCGTTGAATGTCATTTCGCCCAGCGGGGAGACAATGGCGCCAATAACTGTGGCTACAATGGAACAAGTTGCCTGCCCATTGTGGATGAGTGCCTTAGCGGCGACGACGAGAAGGCTTGCTCCTATATCCAGGAGCTTCCCACGGGAAAATACTGCACCAAGTTCCCCAACCCGGAAAACCGCTGGGCCCGGGGACGCTGCCCCTTGGCCACCCACATTAAAATGGACTTCGCCGCTCCGCTCGAGAAAAAACTGAACCCGCTCAAAGCGTCCAAGCGGGCCGCCCGTGGAAGCTGATCTCCCGCCTCTCGATAACTTCGAGTCATACCTCCCCTTTCGTTTGGCCTGAGCCGGCGGAGGGGGTTTTTTATCCCCAGTAATTCATCCAAAAAAAAACGCCGGAAACTTCCGGCTCCTCCTAAATCCGATATCAAGTCCCTCGCGCCCCGGCGGGGCGTCTGTTTCTCCCCGGCAAGGTACCCTTTGGGGCAGGGAGACCCGACCCCATTCCGGTAGGGGCCCTACAACATAACGAGCGCAACCACTCCGGCGCAAATGAATTGAAGATCGACCGCCGCCTCGGTCAACCCGCTGTGTCCGATGATTTTTTGTTTATAAAGCCACACCCCCAGAGCCGCGATGGCCACCGGGATCAACATTGCCAATCCAATCCCCGGCGCGACCCACCCGTTCACGACACTGGCTACCAACATGACCGCCAGGGCCGCGCAAACCGCGTTGAGAAGAACCTCCGTCCTACCCTTTCCATAAATAATGGGTAGCGTCCGCTTGCCCACGATTCGATCCCCCTGGATATCACGCAACTCGATGATTCCCGACCGAAGAAGCGTCATTCCAAAAGCAAAGATTACGGCGATGGGCCAGGCGTTGCCGATGTGTTCAGGTGGGGCGCGCGCCGGACTCACCGCGA
>JAPYQX010000149.1 GCA_029937135.1 Nitrospinota bacterium | reverse complement strand
CTCCCGTGCTGGGAGGCTCTTTTTTTCCGGAAACTGGCAGCGGCCATTTGATCAAAATTCACGTTTTTTGTTAGGTTTCCCCCTCGGACTGGATTTTTTCGCCGAGCGTCGGCTTAAAATTCGAAATTACAATTGATTCCCGCGTTGGAGGCAAAGATGGCAGAGGAAGAAAAAACCGAAGATACCGAGAAAACTCCTAAAGAAGAGGCGGCCGGAACCACGGAGGCATCTGGCGATACGGCCGGGGAGCCCGCCCCCGAGGAGCAGGCGGCCCCTGCGGAAGAGGAGTTGCCTCAGTTCACGGTCAAGGAAATTGACAAGATGAACGTCCCCAAGCTCAAGGAAGCCGCGCTTCAATTCGCCGGAAAAATCGTGGGCGTACACGGGATGGACAAATCCGAGTTAATCCGCTCTCTCAAGAAGATCAACGGTATCCCGCTGGTTGAGGCGAGGGGAGCCTCCAAGATCGACCGCAAGGCGATCAAGGGGAAGATCAAGTCCCTTCACAAGGATCGCGACTTGGCGATTGAGGCGAAGGACCCGGTCAAGCTCAAGCGCGTCCGCAACCGGGCCAAGGCCCTGCGCAGGAAACTGGTTCGCAACGCCTGAGTCCGCCAAAAAAATGAAAATCACCCGATAAAAAAGCCGCCCGGAATAAAACCGGGCGGCACGGGATTACTCTTATATGGCACATTCAACGGCCCTCCCCAAACCGGGTAATGCGTCAGCAACATCTACATACGACCTGCCAACGTTCGGGCTACGCATACGCGAGGATATCCCCCTCCTCGACCGAACGGCACTGGCCGCCATTCAAATCAACGTCGGGAAATACTGCAACCAGACCTGCGAGCATTGCCATGTCGGAGCGGGGCCGCATCGAACCGAGATCATGACCGCCGAAACCGCCAGCCGGATTCTCGACTGGCTCGCCGCCTCGAAAGTCAAGTCAGTGGACATTACCGGGGGGGCGCCCGAGTTCAACCCAGAATTCAGGCGCCTTGTAGAAACATCCCGCGCCCTCGGGCGGCATGTCATGGTCCGCTGCAACCTCACCGTGCTCTATGAGCTCGGCATGGGTTGGCTTCCCGAATTTTACCGGAGTCAAGGGGTCGAGTTGATTTGCTCTCTTCCCTGCTACCTTGAGGATAATGTGGACGCCCAGCGCGGAGAGGGCGTTTACAAGAAGAGTATTCTCGCGCTGAGGACGCTGAACGAAACGGGCTTCGGGCCACCCGGGAACTTGACCCTTAACCTGGTCTACAACCCGGAGGGGGCCGTCCTGCCCCCTCCTCAAAAAATCCTTGAGGAAGACTACCGGCGCGAGCTCGGGCGGCGCCACGGCATCCGCTTCAACGAGCTTTTCACTATCACCAACATGCCCATCTCCCGCTTCGCCAGTTATCTCAAGGTCAGCGGCCAGAAGGAAAGCTACATGGCCCTCCTTCGCTCGTCCTATAACCCCGAAACCCTCCCCGGCCTGATGTGCCGGGATATCATCAATGTCGGTTGGGACGGCACGATCTACGACTGCGACTTCAACCAGATGCTCGACATGGCCCTCGGAAACGGCAAGCCGCTAAAACTCTGGAATATCGCCGCAGAAAAACTCATCGGCAGGGGAATCCTCACCGGAGAGCACTGTTACGGCTGCACCGCGGGCGCGGGCTCATCGTGCGGCGGTGCGCTGGCCTAACAGGCGCGGACAGGACAACCGCTCTCCGCGAATACCGTATCGGAAACCGAAAAAAGTTTTCCATGCCCCCCGGTGGCGGCGATTTAATACCGCGGATTCGCCCAAACGCTTCGAAAAAAAGATTGAATGGTACATTTGAACCGCGATACTATTTCTGTGAAGCTTGTCCCGGCGGGGGTCCTCCGGGTATATTTCCGATCAATCAAATACAGCAGACCGATCTCCGAAAAGGCATGAATTAATGAAAGCGGAATTCATCAATCCATTCCTCAAGGCTACGATCAATGTGCTCAGCACGACGGCCAGCATGGACCCCAAGCCGGGGAAACCCGGAATCAAAGAAGGCGAGACCACGAGAGGCGATATCACCGGAATCACCGGGCATGCGGAGGGCTCCATGTCGGTCACTTTTTCCGAGGAGTGCGCGCTCGCCATTGTGAGAAACATGACAGGAGAGGACCTCACCGAACTGAACGAGGATGTCGCCGACGCCGTCGGCGAATTGACCAACACGATCTCGGGCGACGCCAGATCCCAGCTCCAGAAAATGGGATACAGCTTTACGGCGGCTATCCCTACGATTGTCCGCGGGAAAAACCACACGGCAAAGCACATCGCTACCGGCGGCTCCACCGTCTGCATCCCATTCTCGACCGAACACGGAGATTTTTGGGCGGAGGCCAGGTTCTCTGGCTGATCACAGAGACTCCCTTTCAAACCAGTTACTCCGGCGCCGAAGGGGCTGACATCGAAACGCCTTAAGCCGTCTTACTTTTTGATAGGTGAACTACCGTTGGCGAATATCTTGATGGCTTCCCAAGACGAAATCCTGCGCGATCTTCTCGAACTCTCCCTCCAGAGATTCAACCACTTGGTGCAGCTTTCGGAAAACGGCGAGCAATCGCTTAAATTTATTCGGGATGATTTTGTCGATCTGGCAATGCTGGACTACGAGATGCCGGACATGACCGCGTTTGAAATTCTAAATACACTGAAAAGTTTCTCCGGAAACGTCCCGCTGGCGATGGTTCTTTCGTCCGACATTTCGCCCGAAACGGTGAAGGAGTGCATCTCCTCGGGAGCGCGCGATTTCGTCGTTAAACCCTTCATCATTCCGGACCTGATTTTGAGGATGGAAAAAATCCTAAAGGCGGCGAACCTGCTCTAGTGAATTGCCGGGTCCCGGCCGGGGAGGACCGCATCATCGAAACTTCCATTTTCACCATAGCCTCCGTCGTCCTCACGCTCGCTGCGGTGTTCGGCTATCTCAACCACCGCTGGCTCCGGCTTCCGCAATCGATCGGCCTGGTCATTATCGCCCTTCTTGCTTCTCTCGGCGTCATCGTTCTCGACGCCTTCCTGCCCCAGGCGCAATTCCAGGCCGCCATGCGATCACTTCTCTCGAAAATCGACTTTCAAGAAGCGCTGATGAAGGGAATGCTGAGCTTCCTTCTCTTCGCCGGTGCGCTGCACATCGATCTCGGCGAACTTATCCTGCGAAAATGGGCGATTGCCTCGATGGCGACGGCAGGCGTTCTGATCTCCACATTTCTGGTCGGCTTCTCGATCTATTTCACAGCGGGCGCTCTCGGCGTAGGCATTCCGCTAGCCTACTGCCTCGTGTTCGGCGCACTGATCTCCCCCACCGACCCGGTGGCGGTGATCGGGATACTCAAGACGATTTACGTGCCCAAGGAGCTCGAAGCGATGATCGCGGGCGAGAGTCTTTTCAACGACGGTGTCGGCGTAGTCGTTTTCACGATTCTGGCCGCCTTGGCGGCGGGCGCGGCCGGCCAAGGCGGGGAGGCCCTCACCGCCTCCGGCGTGCTGGGACTTTTTCTATCGGAGGCCGTCGGCGGCGCGGCGCTCGGGCTGGCCACGGGCTGGTTAGCCTACCGGGCGATGAAAACCATCGACGAGCACAACCTCGAGGTCATGATCACCCTCGCGCTCGTAATGATGACCTACACCATCGCCTTCGCGATACACGTATCGGGCCTCATCGCGGTTGTCGTCGCAGGCCTCCTGATCGGAAACCACGGCACAAAGTTCGCCATGAGCGAAAACACCCGCGATCACATTCAGAAATTCTGGTCGCTTCTCGACGAAGTACTGAACGCTGTCCTTTTTCTCATCATCGGTTTCGAGGTCATCGCCCTGACTTTCACCGGAGGCACTCTCTGGCTGATGGCCGCCGCCGTGCCAATCGTCCTGGCATCGCGGTTCATCAGCGTGGCCACGCCCATCTCGCTGCTGGGCCTCAAGCGGAGCTTCGTCAGAGGAGCGATCCCCGTCCTCACCTGGGGCGGCCTTCGCGGGGGAATCTCCGTCGCGTTGGCGCTCTCCCTGCCCGAGGGCCCGGAGAAAAGCCCGATTCTAGCCATCACCTACGGCGTCGTGATCTTCTCCATCATTGTCCAGGGACTCACCATCAAGCGCGTCGTCAAGGCCCGGGTGGTTTAATTCGCTCAACCACCGGTGGGCGGAATACGCTCCCCCGGCGCCGTGTGATCCGGCTTAAGACCGCGGAAACCCCAAAACGCTAGCTGGGCGCAGGCATTTCGTTTCGGAAATGCTTAAAGATCAGGTACACACCCACCACCGCGAAGGCGAGGCCGGCGAGCTTGATGATTCCAGGCGAAATCCAGAATGGAATCGAAACGGCAATAGCACTCACCGGCAGGAAGATGGCCGTCCAGGGCTGGTGGCGGGCCCGCTGCCAGAAGGGGAAGATCAGCGACACCACGGCGAGAATGACAAAAAACAGCGAAATCGGCCGCGTGAAAAAAAGGAGCGGATTCGGGTCGGACATGTAGGCGCGGTTCAGGTTCACCTCGGCGAGGTCGCCCAGGATTACCCCTAAGATCATCGGCGCGAGCGGGAAGCCGAATTTCTTCATCAGGTAGCCCAGCACCCCGAACCAGAACAGCGTCCAGATATCGTAGGTGATGTTATGCAGGGCAAAAACGCCTGTGGCACAGAAAATCAACACCGTCGATGTCAGAAGGTATTTGGGCAGGTGGGCCACCTTGAGGAACACGCGCATCCCCACCGCCTGAAGAGCGATCATGACGAAGTGCGCCAGGAAAAAGGCGACAAAAATACCGTAAACGAGGACAGGCTCCTCGCTGATAAACGTCGGGCTCGGGACGACATTGTGGATAAGAAGCGCACCCAGCATAACGGCGACCGAAATATCGCCTGGAATGCCGAGCGCGATCATGGTGATCAGGGCGCCTCCGGCGGTGCCGTTGTTCGCCGACTCCGAGGCGATGATACCGTCCGGGATTCCGGTCCCGAATTTCTCTGGATGCCGCGAGGCCTTCTTGGCCTGATCGTAGCTCAGAATGTTAGAAATGCTCCCGCCCGCCGCGGGCAGCGCACCGACAAAGACGCCGATACAGGCCGAGCGGATGAGGTTGACGGGCTGGCTCAGAATGATCCGTATAGCGCTTCCGTGCTCGACAGAAACGCCCCTGGCGTCCACGTCCATGAGGGAAGCCTGGGCCTTCTCGCCGCCCTCGATATCGCTCATGAGCTGGGCGAAGGCAAAAAGTCCAATCAGCACAGGCAGGAAGCCGAAGCCCTGCTTGATGGCATCGAACCCGAAATCGAAACGCGAGATAGCCGTTATGTCGTCATCACCGATGGTGGCGATGAGCAGGCCCATCAGTCCTGCTATCCCACCCTTGAGCATGGACTCGCTCGAAAGGCTGGCGATGATGGTCAGCGCGAAAGCGATGAGGGCGAAAAACTCCCAGGGCCCGAACTTGAGGCCGAAAAGCGCGATCGGCGGAGCGAAGAGAACGAGGAGCACAGCGCCGATGAGACCGCCGAAGAATGAAGACCAGATCCCCACGCCGAGGGCGAGACCGGGTTTTCCCTGCCGCGCCATTGGAAAGCCGTCGAAAGTGGTCGCAACGGACGAAGGCGTTCCGGGGATGCCCAGCAGCGTTCCCGAGATGAGGCCGCCCGAGTAGCCCCCGACGAAGACGCCCATCATCGTCGCCGAACCCTGGAGCGGAGTCATGCCGAAGGTGAAGGGCAGCGTCAGGATGACGGCCATGGCGATGGTGAAGCCGGGGATGGCGCCCGCGACAATGCCCGCGAAGGTGCCCGCGAATATGAGAAGCACCGTCTTGACCTCGAAGACGGCGGCGAAGGCGAGGCTCAGATTTTCGAGAATCATCCTGACTCCTTCACAACGGCGCGGTTTTGCGCCACCCTACATCAGACCGATTTCACCCTCGGGCAAAAGCACGAGAAGCACGACCCGGAAAATAAAATAGAGCAAGGCCAAAATGCCTGTCGTCACGGCCAGGAACTGGGGCACCTTCCCCCAGCCCTTGGGCCCCAGCGCCAACTGCGCCAGCAAGAGAAAAAAGAACCCCGAGGCCAGGTAACCCGCCCAAGGCAGTGCCCAGGCGAACATGAAAAAGAGGAGATATACCGCAAGGACGTTTCGGTAATTATCGAACCACTCGGCAAAGGAGCCAAATTCCCGTTCCGCTGGTCCCTCGCGGAAGTCGCGAACCGCGCTCTTCACAAAGAGCACGAGACACATCGGGAAGACCGCGACGAGGATAAAGCGCGGGAACAGGGCCGGACCCATCGTCTCGTAGGGGGCCGGCGGCAAGCCGAACGACACCGCGAATAAAGTGGCGACGAAGATCACCAGCAGTGCGCCAATAACAGTATCCGCGCGAACACGCATATAAACCCCTGCCAAGCTTAAAATAGGGAAAACTTTACCCGGCGAGAAAGCGGCGGCCCTCCCGGGCCGCCGCCCCTATGCCCGTGTTTTCGGTTTAGTTCTTACGCTTATACAGCCCGACACGCTTGGCCGCATCCGTAATCTTGGCCGAGGCTTCCTTCAGGAACGTCCGATAGCCCGCACGCCCCTTGAACTGAACTATGACGCCCTTGGCGGTGAGGTTCTTCACCACTTCGGGGTCACTCATCGCTTTCCCGAAGGCTTTCTCGAACATCGCCTGGATGCCGGCGGGCGTTCCTTTCGGGATGAATATGCCGCGGTTCACGCCGGTGACGACATTGATGCCCTGCTCCTTGAGAGTGGGCAGGTTCGGCAACCGCGAGTCGCGCTTCTCGAGCGCGATGCCGAGGCCGATGAGCTTGCCGCTTCCGAGGTATTTCTTGGCCGAGGAGATGTTGAGCTCGCCGAGCTGTATGTGCTTGCCAAGGAGAGCCGTCATCCGCTGACGGGTGCCATCGTAGCCCACGTACTTGAATTTGATACCGGTATTGGCCTCGACTAGCACCGGGAAGAAATGACTCGTCGAACCCAGCGTCGCGCCGAAGAGCACTTTTTTGCCTTTGTTCTTCTTGAGATCGGCGATGAGCGCCTTCGCGGTTTTCCAGGGAACCCCAGGATGCGCGCCGATGATGGACGGCGTGTGGGTGACGAGAGCAATAGGATCAAACGCGAAGAACGAGAAATTCACCCGGCCCTGCACATACGATGTATGCATCGAGTCGTGG
Source organism: Nitrospinota bacterium (assembly GCA_029937135.1). Classification (GTDB taxonomy): domain Bacteria; phylum UBA8248; class UBA8248; order UBA8248; family UBA8248; genus UBA8248. The sequence goes on along the minus strand of JAPYQX010000149.1, from coordinate 65 downwards.
CCCGCGAACAGGGTGCACCCGTTGGGCTTTGAGCCCTTGGCCACCTTGGCGCCCTTGTTGCCGCC
>JAPYQX010000148.1 GCA_029937135.1 Nitrospinota bacterium | reverse complement strand
CCTCAGATGCCTGCTGCATATTACAGGTTGGGACAGACCTATAAGACAAAACACAAGGCCGCGGAAGCCCAGGTCGCCTTTCGCACCCTTCTTGAGCGAGCTCCTGAGAGTCCCCAAGCCCCACAGGCCCAGCTTGAAATTGCTGAAAGGTATATCTAACTTCGAGATCCTAAAAGCGCAATTATCGAATTCAACAAAATTTCAAAGAAATACAAGGGGTCTCCGGCGGAAAAAGAAGCCTTTTTTGGAATCGCCAATGCACAGTTCAGCCAGAAACTATTTCATGATGCTCTCCGCCAGTTTGTCGCCGGAAGAAAGCGCTGGCCCGATTTTTTACGGTTGCGCCCCAAACTCCTCTTTAATTATGCCGAAACATTATTTCAGGTTCGAGATTTCTCGAGGGCGGGAAATGCGTTTCTCCGGATGGTGAATGTCAATCCGTCAGCGGAATATTCACATAAGGCCCTTGCCCGCTTGGGAGATATTCAACTCGAGAAAGGGCTAACGGAGGAGGCAATTCGAATTTACACTCGTGTGGCGACTACTTATCCTAAAACGGAGGGTGCTTGGGTATCACTCATCAGAATTGCAGATATTGGCGTTGAGGGTAAATTCAAGGCGCCGCCGGGATGGATGTTTCCAAACGATGCGCTCCGAAATCCCATCGACGCATATTGGCAGGTGGTCAAGGAGGCTTCTCAAAGCCGTCTTTCGCATGTCGCTTACCTGAGGATTGCGGCCTTTCATCTAAAAGAGGGCGACCTCCGGGAGACGATCGATTCCGTTCAGGTATTTTTGAAAAAATTTCCTAAATCTCCGTTGGCCAACAACGCGAATATCATTATGGCGCGTGCATATTTCGAAGAAATTGGGAGGTTCTACCGGCCCGAGCAATTTCTCCGGGTGGTCCGGACCTACAGTGAATTTCGCTCGATAGTTCCGGATTGGGTGAGCCTTCTCGCGAAGCCCTACAAGGCGATGGTCGAGGTGGGTGAAAGTTATATGCGGCTGGGTCTCTACAAGGAAGCTAACGAAGTGTTCGGTAAGATTTTGGGAAGCCCCCAGGGTGTCTTGTCCGCTGGAGGCGAGGCGATCTTTCGGATGGCGCAATCGGCCTTGCTATCGGGGGACCGGACCAAGGCCAAGGATTTGGCGCGTAGTTTCATCACCCGGTTCCCAGACGGCGAACGAACTCCTTCCATTCAGGCCATTCTCGGTGAAATTGCATGGCACGAAAAAAGTCCCAGAACGGCGGTGAGCTTGCTGGCCGATTCTCTGAAAGGGGAACTCGACAACGAATTGAAGGCCCGTTCGCTCTATATCCTTTCTGAATCGAACGCCCAGGTCTTTCGCTACGCCGAGTCGGTCGAAGCGCTTCGTAAAGCGATTGCGCTCTACGCCAAGATTCCGGGTAAAGTAAAACCTTTTTCCCTGGAACTGGCTAACTACCGGCTCGGAGATATGCTTTATGAAGGGCGCCGCTGGATTGGTTCGCTGGTTGCCTACATGGGAGCGGTCGAAGCATTCCCGAAGAGCAAGCTTGCCGGGTGGGCGTATCACCGAATCGGAAAGATCCAAGGGCACCTAAATCTCCAGGGCCGCTTGAAGGCTCCCCCAAAACCGACTGTAAGCGCCACGGCCGATCGTTTTTGGAGCGATGTTACACGGTTCCGATCTGAGAGTTCCAAGTGGGAGAAGAGAAATAGTTCCCGGGTGAAAGAACTCGATAGTACAGCCGTCCTGAACTAGGCCGCCTGATTCTGCCTAAATAATTTTACTTGTGAGGAAATTCGTTGGCTGATGTCCTTTTGGTCGGCCCTGAGGAAGTCTTTCCCATCGATATGGAAGGGTGCATCCAAGCGCAAGGACATCACCCCCAACGCTTGTCCGGTGCGGGCCAGGCTCTGATTGCAACTGATAAGGCCCAAAACTACTTGCATTTATCGATGCAGGTTCCTCTCAATATAATGCCAAGGAATTGATGGGAAAAATTTTATCTCGCAGAGCCGACGCATGCGTCGTTGTCACATCGGAAGAGCATCTCGCCGCTTCGTCGAAATGACCCGAGATTCCTGCACGGCATTCGGGCGTGCATATAATCGTGGTGCGGAATCGTCCGGGAGTCAGATGGTTGATGAGCCCCTTGATCCAAAGCAGGAAGGGCCCGGCCTGGGTGGCGACGATGCCGATGCGGGGCGTGGCGCCCTGGCGGGGTGGCGCGTCGCCCGTCGGCCGGCCAGCCTGGCTGGAAGAGGTGGCCGGGAACATGCCGGGATATTTGGACTTTAGACTCCGTGAAAACAGGCCGGCATAGCGTGACTTCAGCTCAAGATCGTCCCTCCCCTGAAAGGCCAGGAAAAAAGAAAGCGGCCTTCCCATCGTCGGAAGATCCTTTGGCGGGATATCGATAGAGTCCGGGTTGTAGCCTTTTAGGGCCCCGTCGAGTTTATTTCTCCGCTCGTCGATCTCTTCGCTCGATTGACAGATGGGCGGCAGATGAATGTCCGAAAGAAGCCCGAGGGCCGCGTTGTCCGGCCACAGGGCCAACGCTTCCTTGTAGACGGCGTTCTCCTCGTCGATTTTTCCGGCATCGCCGAATACCGCGCCCAGATAAAAATAGACGTTCAGTAAGCCGGGCTTGAGCCGGATCGCCTGGCGAAGGTGGCCCTCCGCCCCGGCATGGTCCTTTTTCAGCCAGAGGACGGCGCCCAGTCCGAAATGGACCTCGGCAAGACCCGGATTCGTCTGAAGTACTTTTTGAAAAATTTCCTCCGAATTGCCGATGTCGTTCATTTCGTAGTAAGTCGCGCCTAAATCATTTGTGCCTTGATGTCGCCGGGTCTGAGGCGAAGGGTGCCCTGAAGGGCCTCTGCGGCGCCCTCGAGGTTCTGGAGTGATTTTAGAAGGACACCGAGCTGGAAAAAGCGCTTCGAAATCGCCGGGGTCGAGACGGACTGCCTGGAGAAGGCTCTCTCTAGCCTCATTGGGCTGTCCACACGCGAGGAGGGCAGACCCGAGAGCTGCGTGGTAGTCCGCCTGGCCGGGTTTGAGCGAAATGGCCCTTGAAATGTACTCGACCGCCTCCTCGATATTGCCCGATTGATGGCGAAGCGCGCCGAGCAAATGGAGCGCGTCCGCATGAGCAGGATCCTGAGCGATTATTTGGCGATAAAGGGTTTCCGCGGCTTGGGCATCCCCAGCTTGGTGGCGGGCAAGCGCGGTTTTTATGAGCCCGGGGATGCTGGTTCCGGATTGAGGTTTCGGATCGCTTTCCCTGCCGGTAGGTTTGGATTCGTATCCCATGATCGGGTCACCTTCATGCGGTTTGTTCTGAATTCATACCCATTGAAGAGCTCTCGCTCCGGGATACGGGGCTGTCGCCTCCGGATACGGGTCTTCTCTTAGGATATATCCAAACCAGGACGAGAGAGATGATCCCCATCGTGAAGCTGAAAATAAATGCGGGAATATAGTTGCCGGCCAGGTCGTGAAAGACCCCCCCGAGGAAGCTCCCGGACGCCATGCCCATGCTGGCGCCGGCCGTGAATGTTCCAAAAAGAATTCCCACCCGCTTGGGCCCGTAGAATTCCCGCGTGATGACCGGATACATCGTGCCGTGTCCTCCGAGGCCCACACCGACAAGGGCCGCGACCAGATACAAAACCGGAAGGGAGGGAGATATGAGGAGAAGGGGAATGGGAAGGGTCTGAAGTGTTAGAGAGATAAACAGGGCCCGTTTGGGGCCAATGCGGTCCGAGAGCATTCCTGCCGCCAGCCGCCCGGCAAGAGCCCCCATTCCCAGTGCGCTCAACAGGGAGGCCGCTTGAATTTTCGGCACCCCCGATTCGATGGCGAAAGGAACCAGGTGAACGAGGATGACGGAATGGCACAGACAGTCGGAGACGTGACTTCCCATGACCGTCCAGAACGGTCTTTTCTTGATAATCGCAACCATTCCCAGGGAAGCCTCGGGAAGAGGGTCGATTTCCCGCTGCCCGGATTTCGCGCCGAACTTTCCTTTGTCAGTATCCGAATCCTTCGGTGGTCTCAGGAAAAAGAGCGCCGGAAGCGCCAGTACGAGAATCGCTATTCCCATCATGAGATAGGAGAAGCGCCATCCTGTTGAAGCGATCAAAAATCCCAGCAATGGCGCGGCGAGGAAAATGCCCAGTCCCCCTCCGGAGCCCGCCAGGCCCGTGGCCAGACCCCGGTTGTGGGTGAATGATCTCTGAATGAAAGCCAGGACGGGGGTGTTAAAGGCGCTCCGGCCGATTCCCGCCAGGACGCCCACCACGAGATAAAACTCCCAAGCCGATTGTATCCGGGAGGCCAGAAACATCCCCGCGGCGATCATGAATGTTCCGAAGATGACGACCCGGCGGGTTCCGTAGCGGTCGGCGAGTCCGCCGGCCAGGATGGCGCTGAAAGAGCCGGCGAGCATGAATAAGGAGAATCCCCCCGAGACGGTCGTGCGCGACCAGTCGAACTCCTCGACAAGGGGTTTGATGAATATTCCAAAATTAAAATTTAGACTGGTTCCTGTCGCCAGAATAACGAAGGATGAGGCGATAATCATCCATTGCCTGGGAGAAAAAATGTCAAACTTCTTTTTCATAAAGGAAGGCTCTCCGCGCCCAAGCCTTCACGATGGTGGGAGAAGGCCAAGGAATGGGTCTTTTGGATTGCCGGGAAATTTCAAAATCCCGTTTTTCCGGTCGATTATTTGGGGTCGATGCTGAAGGGGTCGTCCACGGTGTTGTAGGCAATTACCGCGACCACGATGACCGCTACAATTATCCATAGAATCGTTTGCATCCCGGCCACCTCAATCGGTCGAAAATAGAGCCCATTCAAGGGCACTAGATAAGTTTCATCGGGATGGGGAAGTATCGAAGCAGGTATTTCCCCGACCGGAAACATCGTTGCAAATTGGCACGCGAAGCGCAACCGGAGTTGGGAAGAGGCCTCCCCGCAATGGGTGGAATCCGCCTCCTTGCCTCGGTTGCGGGGAGGGGAGACACTTCTATTCGCGCGAATTTTATACGCGAAATTCATCCGCGAGTTGCCCCGCTGGGCGGGATTAATGTAAGTATCGGGGTTTGCCGGGGTCTGGAGCGTTTCAGGAAGGCCTCGTTGGCGTTTCCCTGGACGATTGACGGTGACAATGAAAAAGAACGTGTCGAAGAAGAATGCATCGAAGAAAAAGGCGGTCAAACCCGCCTCGAATAAGCTCTGGGGCGGCCGGTTCACCCAGCGGACCGACCGGCGGGTCGAGGCATTCACGGAAAGTGTCTCGTTCGATAGGCGGCTTGCCGCCTGCGATGTGCGCGGGTCGATTGCCCACGCAGAGATGCTGGGGGCCAAGGGGATCATCTCCAGGGGCGATAGCCGGAAAATAGTCTCGGGGCTCGGGTCGGTCCTGCGCGAAATCGGGGCGGGTAAATTCAAATTCGACCCTGCCCTCGAGGATGTGCACATGAATATCGAGGCGGCGCTGACGCGGAAAATCGGCGCCGCGGGCGGGAGGCTTCATACCGCGCGCAGCCGAAACGATCAGGTCGTGACAGCCGTTCGGCTCTGGCTCAGGGATGAAATCGACGGCATCCGGGAAGGACTCATGGGTCTGCGGAGGGCGCTGGTGGGCCAGGCGGAGACGGGAGTGGATTTCGTGATGCCGGGCTACACCCATCTCCAGCGGGCCCAGCCGGTCTCTTTCGCCCATCATCTACTGGCCTATAGCCAGATGTTCCGGCGGGACGGAGAGCGGCTCGAGGACGCCCGGAAGCGGGTGAATATTCTTCCTCTGGGTTCGGGCGCGCTGGCGGGAACGGGCCACGCCATCGATAGGCGGATGGTGGCGCGTAAACTCGGCTTCGACTCGGTTTCCGAGAACAGCATGGACGCGGTGAGTGATAGGGATTTCGCCATCGAATTCGCCGCCTCTGCCTCGATATCGATCATGCACCTGAGCAGGCTCGGGGAGGAGATTGTCCTGTGGGCCAGCGGAGAATTCGGTTTTATCGAGTTGCCCGATGCATTCTCGACCGGAAGCTCGCTGATGCCTCAGAAGAAGAACCCCGATGTGGCCGAGATCGTCCGGGGAAAGAGCGGGCGCGTATACGGCGATCTCGTGGCGCTCCTCACGCTGATGAAAGGGCTTCCGCTCGCCTATAACCGGGACATGCAGGAGGACAAGGAGCCTCTCTTCGACGCCGCCGATACGCTGGCGGCTTGCCTTGGTGTGATGTCGCCTCTCATCGCCGCCATGCGTCCGAACCGGGAGCGGATGGCCGAGGCCGCCGAGGGTGGATATATGACGGCAACCGATCTGGCGGACGCGATGGTGGGCCGGGGAATTCCGTTTCGGGAAGCGCACGGGGCGGCAGGACGGGCGGTGCGGCTGGCGGCCGGGAAGGGGGTTCCACTGGTGCGGCTCACGAGCGCCGATCTTCTCAAGGCCGATAAAAGACTCAAGGCCGTCGATCTCCGGGCGACCGAACTTGCTCGCTCGCTCTCCTCACGGACGAGCGAGGGGGGTTCGTCGAAGCGGAGCGTACTCCGCCAGATTCAAAGGGAGAAAAAGCGACTTGGTCTCTAAATTCGTCACGTTTCGTGTGATCGCCGCGGTGTGCGTCCTCGGGTTCATGCTGGCCGCATCGGGGTGCGGAGTGAAGGGGAAACCGAGGATCCCTGAAACGCCGATTATTAAGGGGATATAGCCGGGGGCTCAGGCTTTGGGGGCTCTTGCTCCGGCCGAGAGCTCACGAGTCAGGCCGGGGGCTCAGGCTCAGGCTCCGGGCCGGGGTATCACGGCAACTTCCGGAGGCTCTCCTCGACCGCTTTCTCGAAAAACGCCTCCCAATCGCGCACGGCGTCCATATCCTCGTAAACCAGGTGACTCGCGGCCCGGATTTTCTGTCCGACCGCCTCGCGTTCGTCAGGGTCCGTCCCCAGCCGCACGGCGATCTCCACATATTTCTCAAGGGAGGGTGCGACACAGTCCGCCACTCCCATCCTGCGGTAGCAGGCCGAGGTGAATCGCCCACGGGCGAATTCGCCGGGCCAGGTGACGATGGGGGTGCCGCTCGCCAGACCATCGTAAGCGGAGGTTCCTCCTCCTGAGTGAACCGGGTCGAGAATGACATCCGAAATGCAGAGCAAGCCGAGAAAGTCCTCCTTCGTCATGCGGTTGAGCATGCGAATGCGGCCAGCCACATCCGGAAGCTTTTTTCTCAGCCGGCGAGTCAACGCCTCGGTCCAGTGT
>JAPYQX010000147.1 GCA_029937135.1 Nitrospinota bacterium | reverse complement strand
TGAACGAAAATACGCTCCACTTGGGTTTGCTCGCTGTACTTCAGCTCTTCGCGGGAGAGAGTTCGCTCGCTGGAGGCTTGCCGGTGAATCCGAAGCTCCTGATCGGCATAATCGAGCCGAATGAAGGCATCGGGCTGAGTGATGGAAAGCTGGCGAATCTTATGTTGAGTGACTCGGCTGGCGGTGAGGCTGGCGATGCACCCGCCGGAGAACTGAAGCTGGACGTTGGCCACATCGTCGCGCTCGCTCACAACAATGGCGCCAGCCGCCGAAAGAGATACCACCTCCTCGTCAACCAGCCGGAGAATGATATCCAGATCGTGAATCATCAGATCGAGGACGACGCCGTCGTTTCTAGCGCGCGAGACGAAAGGCCCAAGCCGCCGGCACTCTATCAACAGCGGCTCCCGGACAATTTCGGAAAGTTCCTGAACCGCCCCGTTGAAGCGCTCCACGTGACCGATATGAAGGACACACTTTTTCTCGAAGGCGATTTTGAACAGCTCGCGGGCTTCCTCGACATTGTTGCAAATGGGTTTTTCGACGAGGACGTGGATCCCTTTTTCAAGGAACATCTTGGAGACATTGTAATGGTATGCGGTGGGAACGGCGACGATGACCGCATCGACTTTTCCGATAAGCTCCTCGGCGCTGGAATAGGATTCGGCGCCGAATTTATCGGCCAGCTCGCGCACGCGCTCCTGATCAAGGTCCGCCAAGGCGGCCAGATTGGTGTCCACCAACTCTCCCAGGGCGGCGACATGGTAACTTCCCATGTGACCGACTCCGGCCACTCCTACTCGCAATACACCCATCCGGCATCTCTCTCTAATACGGGCAATAATCGGCAGATACTATACCCTGCCCCGGCACACACCTCTTTCTGAATTTCGCAGGAAGTCTACCACGGTTTTGATCTCGCGTCCCACAGGCAACTCGGACTCGATCTGTCCAATAGCCTCTTCCACCGTTTTTGACTCCTGGAAGAGGATTCGGTAGGCCCGCTTGAGATGGCCGCGGACCTCGGCCGACACCCCCATCCGCCTAAGACCGATGGAATTGAGCCCCCGCACCTCGGGAGGATTCCCGTCGGTTTTCGTATAAGGGAGTACATCTTTCCTGACGGCGGTCGGGCCGGTCAAAATTACACCGTCCCCGATACGGACAAATTGATGAATCGCGGTAAATCCCGTGATGAAGACATCGTTTCCTATTTCGATATGGCCGCTCAAGGCGGTCGCATTGGTCAAAATCACCCTGTCGCCCAACAAACAATCGTGCGCGACATGGGACTGGACCATGAGGTAGCATCCCTCGCCAACCCGGGTGAGACCACCCTCCAGGATCGAACGATTGATTGTGGCCCCCTCGCGAATCACCGTTTTGGCCCCGACCTCAACACGGCCGCCCTCACCCTCCAGGGTGACGTACTGCCCCTCGGTGCCGATTATCGCGCCGTGAAAAATCCTGCAGCCGGGTCCAATTTCGGTTGGCCCCTCGATGACGACATGGGCGCCCACCTCGCAACCGTCCCCCAACAGGACGCCCGCGCCGACAACGGCGCCGGGACCGATACAAACCCCCTCACCGACGGTTGCGCCGGAGTCAATCGAGGCGGACGGGTGAATTTCACTCACGATAAATTTTGAGGCGCGGTGATATGCGCGGTAAGCACCGCATCAACGGCCATTTCTCCATCCACCAATACCCTGCATCCCACCTTCCATAGAGGCCCGCGCCGGCGAATCAGTTTCACCTCGATTCGAAGTTGATCGCCCGGTACGACAGCCCGGCGAAATTTAGCCTTCTCGATTCCGGCAAAAAGAAAATCCGACTCGGGATCGACCAGCTTGCCTCCGAATATGCAAAGCAATGCCGCCTGGGCCATCGCCTCGACCATTAATACACCGGGCATGACAGGCCGATCCGGAAAGTGTCCCGTAAAAAAGGGCTCGTTATGCGTTACGTTTTTTATGGCGACCAGCGATACGGTTTTCGGATCAATCTCAAGAACCCGATCAATGAGCAACATCGGGAATCGATGCGGGAGCAATCGGAGAATATTCTCTATGGTCAACAAGTTTCGATATCCTCCAATTTTCTCTCTACCTTCTGGAGACGCCGGAATATTTCCGGCAAGCGTGAATAGATGACAATCCGGCGCCGCGCATCTGCAATTTCGACCGCGGGGGCATCGAGGTAAATTTTTCCGCCCTCAAGGCTCTTGGAAACCCCCGACATCGCGCCGAAAATCGCGCCATCCCCGATCTCTACATGATCGGTGACCCCCACCCGGCCACCCATGATGACACCCCGCCCAAGGGTGACACTTCCCGAGATGCCCGTCTGGCTGGCGATAAGGGACCCCTCGCCGATTGTTACGTTGTGTGCGATTTGAACCAGGTTGTCGATCTTGACCCCACGCTTGATTCGGGTCTCGCCGATAGAGGCGCGATCCACGACCGCGCAGGCGCCGATCTCGACATCGTCCTCAATGACGACGGTTCCCGTTTGAGGAAATTTCTCTACTCCGCCGCTACCATCAGGAACATATCCGAATCCATCGGAAGCAATAACCGCCCCGGCATGTAAAACAACCCTGGCCCCCAAAGTGGCCCCCGGATACAAAACGCAATTGGGATGGATAATGCAATCCGGCCCGAGAATCACTCCCTCGCCTACCCGAGCTCCGGCCCCGATGTGGCACCCATTCCCGATTTCCGCCCCCGGACCGATTGATGCGGATGGACCTATGGAAACACCTTCTCCCAACTTGGCCTTCTCGTCGATGACGGCCGAGGGATGAATTCCAGGAACGGGGGGGGTGGGGGGGCGAAGGAGGGTAATAGCGCGGGCAAATCCCAATTTTGGATTTTCACAACGAATGGCCGGGCGGTCGGGCTCGATGCCCGGGGGTACGATCAAGGCGCCCGCCCCGGTCGGTTCCTTCAATTGCCGTTCGGATTCCACATAACTCAGAGAATCCGACGAGGCTCCGGCAAGCTCAGCGACATCCCGCACATCAAAATCCCCGCCGCCTACCAGTTCCCCCCCGATTTTCTCGGCGATCTCGGCGAGACGCATCTCATTTCTTCTTTATATCGTAGAGTTCAATTACCTGATCGGTAATATCCACGGATTTTTTCGCGAATATGACACCACCAGCCGTTCTGTCGATGACGATATCAAATTTTCCTTTCCGGGAGATTTCCTGCACTACTTCGCGGGTTTGCTTGATGAGATCGTTCATCAGTTTACGTTGGCGGATCGACAATTCCCTGCGGCTTTCCTGAACCAAACGCTTGAGTTCATCTTCATTGCGAGCGAATATCCGCCTTCGATTACGGAGGTCTTTATTTTTCCGGTCACGCTCTTCAGGCCTCCATATGGGTCCCTTTTGTTGGATTTCGAGCTGGAGGTCCCTGATTTGTTTCACCAGTTTTTCAAGGTTTTTTCGTTTTTCGATGAGTTTTTCTTCCAGGCGCTTTTTCTCTCTCTCCAGTGTCGCACGCGCTTTTCGACCAGCCTTTGACTCGGCAACCGCCCTTTGCATATCCACCACCGCCACGCGGAACTCCGCCGAATACGAGGGACTTACTCCGAGAGACAGGAAAAAAATACCAACCACCGAAATGCCTGCCAATATACGATTCACTTCAACACCTCTCCCTTCCCAAAAAATCAAATTGGTCATTTAGAATGATGAACCGATCCCGATGTGAACCTCGCGTGGACGCTCACCCGATTTTTTATCCAGTTTATAGCCGACATCAAACCGCAAGGGTCCAAGCGGCGTCATTACCCGCAGCCCGAAACCAGCCCCGTACCGCAGGTCCGATAGGTCGTATGCGTTGTGCGTTTCCCAGACGTTGCCGGCATCGAAGAAAGTAACCAACCGCGTCGGTCCGACAAAGGGATGCACAAACTCCGTGGACAACAACCCTGACGATAAACCACCGATTGCCTCTCCCGCCTGATCCACAGGTCCCAGATCGTCGCGATCAAAACCCCGAATTGACCGGCGACCCCGGAGAAAAAGACGCCGGAAAGCTGGCAAAGTGCCTTTAAAAGCATCCGTGTATTGCGCTTCCACGCGATAGGACCACACCAGCTTTTTCAGAAACCGGTAACGGAATTTTTCACCGACATTAAAATACTGCCTTAAATCCGTCCGGATGAAAGCGACATCCAAATCACCACCCAAGGGCCCCCCAGCAATCGAAGGAGCGATCGTAAACAGTGTTCCTTTATCGGGGAAAAAGCGGCTGTTCCGGGTATCGTAAACAAGTGACGGGATTATTTTGCTCTCAAGAAGCGTATCTCCCTCAATGTCGATAATACCCTGAATCGCTTGCGGTGAAACATTGGAGACTTTCGAGGTAGAAAGCTCATAGGAAAGAAAAACCGACAAATTGTCTGTTAGGGACTTTCCGAAATTTACCCGTCCGCCCTGACGCTGGTTGTCAAATGTTGAGAATTCATCCTTGACGATGAATATATCCGCTCCCAGGGAAAAATCCCGATCCTGGAAGTTAGGATCATTGAAGGAGCCCACTACCGACTGGGATGAACTGGAAATATTTCCGTTCAGACTGGCCTGGTAACCTCGGCCGAAAAGGTTTTCCTCGCGAATCGAAGCCGTTAATATCGTCCCCTCGCTGCTGTTAAAACCAAGACCCGCGCTTACGGAGCCCGTAGGCCTCTCGTCCAACGATATATCAATATCGAGAATGTCCGTGCTGCCGGGACGGCGGTTTTCCACCACCTTTACATCCCCGAAGTAGCTGAGCCGGTTGAGCCGGGTTCTGGTGGTGGCCAGTCCCTTCGAGTCGTAGAGGGCTCCCTCCGTGGCGCGGACCTCCCGGCGAATGACGTTCTCTCGGGTACGGGTATTTCCCTTGACGGTGATCTTCCCGATATATACACGGCGGCCCTTATTGACGTTATAAATAATACTGACTGTTTTCTTTTCGTCGTCGGCGCGGCTGGATGGCCGAACGTCCGCAAAGGCGTAGCCGCGCGCCGCGAAGGCGTTGGTGATGCCCTGGGTGTCCTGAATCATAAAACCGCGGTTAAAGACTTCGCCCGGAAAAAGCCGAAAATCGTTCTTGAGCTCCTCGGGGGGGATGACGTCTTCACCCCCCCGGATTTCGAGTTCTCCCGTGTTGTACCGAAATCCCTCACTGATGGAGATGATGATGTTCAATTTTCCGCGGTCGCGGTCTTCCTTTACGACTGGCTGGCTGATCTGGGCCTTGAAATATCCGCGCGATTGGTAGAGAAGACGAATCCGGAGAAGATCTTTTTCCAGATCGTCCTCTTTGAATATTCCCGATTCGGTGATAAACGACCAAAATCCCGCCTCGTCGGTCTCCATGGCCGAAAGGATGTCTTTCCTCGAAATACTTTCGTTTCCGCGAAAAACTATCGTCTCGATCTCGACGCTTTTGCCTTCATTGATCATCAAGGTGACATCGACGGCGTTTCGTTTCCCCTCTTTCAGGACAGCTTCCACCCGCGCGAAATAATATCCGTCCTCCTGGTAAAGCTTACGGATATTGCGAACCGTCTCCTTGATTGTCGCTTCGTTGATAATGGTCTGGACCTTGACGGTCAGGGCCTCGCGGATTTTTTCTTCCTCGATGTTGACGTTGCCGCGAAATTCGATTTTCCGGATGGTGGGTTTTTCGGTCACGCGGTAGATAACGCGAAGTCCGCCCTCGAAGGGATCGACATCCACCTTCACATCCCGGAAAAACCCCAGGCCGTAAATGGTGCGCACATCCTCGCGAATTTGTTCGACGAGTTCGATGTTGGTGTATGACTTGCCCTCGGCTATTTTGATATAGAAAAGGACCGTGGAACGATCAACGCGTTTGTTGCCGTGGATTTCAACGGCCTTGATCGAAATTGCCGGGGAAGGAGCCTGCGCCACATCGTACGTACCTTGCGCCGGGACGCTTCGGGCGGTGAAAGCGAGACACAAAATGGATATGAATACGCAAACCACCACCCTCGCCGCATTTGCCATGAATGACTCCCTGCGCGATGAAGTGGCTTATTTAAAAAAACCAGGAGGCGGTATCAGGCATCCTGGATGCTGAATACTTCGGAATCTTCCTTGGCCTCGAAAACCAGCTCATCGCCGGCCAGCTTGACCAGGATTACGCCGGGGGTGGCAAACTTGCCGCGGAGAACTTCCTCGCTAAGAGTGTCCTCTATATGCCTCTGAATCACGCGGCGAAGCGGCCGTGCACCGTAGGCGGGCTCATATCCCTCTTTACCCACCCAGTCCTTGGCTTCCTCGGACAACTCCAGGCGCAGCCCCTTTTCGGACAGCGTCTCGTTCACCTTGGCGATCTCGATATCAACAATCTTAAGAATGTTATCGTGAGAGAGAGGACTGAAAATCACCACATCGTCGATGCGGTTCAAAAACTCGGGGTTAAACGTCCTCTTCAGCTCGTTGCGAATGTTGTCCTTAACCTTCTCGAAGCCTTTTCCCGTTTCCTCTTTCTGGAATCCGAGGGCGGTTCCTTTTTCGATGGAGCGCGCCGCGAGATTGGAAGTCATGATGATGATCGTATTCTTGAAATCAATGAGCCGCCCGTAGCTGTCCGTGAGAGCGCCATCGTCCATCACCTGAAGAAGAAGGTGGTAGACATCGGGGTGCGCTTTTTCGATTTCATCCAGCAGGATCACCGAATAGGGCTTGCGGCGGACGCGCTCGGTGAGCTGTCCGCCTTCCTCGTAGCCCACATATCCCGGAGGCGCACCGGTCAGGCGCGATACATTGAACCGCTCCATGTACTCGCTCATATCGATACGGATGAGGGCCGACGGGTCGCCAAACATGAATTCGGCAAGCACGCGGGCCATCTCGGTCTTGCCCACGCCCGTTGGCCCCAGGAACAAAAAGCTACCGATCGGGCGCTTGGGGTTTTTCAGGCCCGCGCGGGAGCGGCGAACGGCCTTGGTGAGAAGGCGTGTGCCCTCCTCCTGCCCGATGATTTTGCTGTTGAGCTCCTCTTCCATCCTGAGGAGTCTCTCGTTCTCCACTTCCCCGATGCGCTGCAAGGGAATTCCCGTCATCCGGCTAACGACAAAAGCGACATCCTCCTCGGTGACCAGCGCCTCCTCGCGAATGTGGCAGTGGGTTTCGCTGCTGAGTCGCTTCTTGGCCTCTTCGGCGGCCCAACGTAGACGTGAGTAGACGCTGGGGTGACGGTCTTTGAGATCGATCTGGTGTTCCTGCTGGAAGTATTCGAGCAATCGTTCGAGTAG
>JAPYQX010000493.1 GCA_029937135.1 Nitrospinota bacterium | reverse complement strand
CCGTCGCCGTGCTCGATGAGGTGGCCGAGGGGCCCCAGGTGCTCGTGGGCTCGAGCATGGGCGGGTGGATCATGCTGCTCGCCGCGCTGGCGCGGCCCGAAAGGGTGCGCGGGCTGGTCGGCATCGCCGCCGCCCCCGACTTCACCGAGGATTTGATCTGGAGCGCGCTCTCCCCCGAGGCGAGGCGGGAGATCGAAACAAAGGGGAAGTGGATTCGCCCCTCCGAGTACGATGAGGCGGGATACCCCGTCACGCGCCGCCTGATACGGGAGGGGCGTGAGAATCTCCTCCTGCGCGGGCCCATCGCCATTACCTGCCCGGTCCGGCTCATTCACGGATTGGCGGACGAGTCCGTCCCCTGGGAGGTGTCCCGGAAACTCCTGGACGCGCTCGATAGCAGTGACGCCACCCTCACCCTCGTCAAGGGGGGCGATCACCGTCTCTCGGAACCCGCCGATATTCGGCGCTTGATCGGGACGATAGAGGCGCTCTGCGCGGAAATAAATGATGGGTAAAGACCTGCCATAAAGTTGATGTTCCACATAAGTAGTTGAATTCATGTGAATAATTTAAAATTTCTCTAGTCGAAAAAATACTTGACGAGATAGAGCGGCCAGCCTACATTAGTGAATGAACGTTCACTTTCTAAAGGTGATGCCATGAGAGACGGAACAAAGACCAAAGAGAGTATCGACAGAACATCCCTTCGCCTCTTCGTGGAAAAGGGTGTCGCCGAGACAACCATCCGCGACATCGCCTCGGCCGCCGGCATCGCCGAGGGGACCATGTACCGCCATTATGCGAGCAAGGATGAACTGGCCTGGAGTCTTTTCTCGAAGAACTTCACGGCTCTTTCCCGCGAGCTCGACCGTCTCCAGAAGGAGCAGCCCGGAACCCGGGAGAAGATCGAGGCGATGATCCGGTGTTTCTGCACTTTATTTGACGATGATCCGATTCTTTTCAGCTACCTCTGCCTCCACGCCCTCCACGGCCAAATCGGGAAGATGACGCCGGACAGGCCGCATGCGATGGAAGTTCTTATCAAGGTGATCGACGGGGGGATGGATCGGGGAGAGATTACAAAGGGCAATCCCACCGTTGCCGCTTCGATGGTGATGGGCATCGTACTTCAGATGGCTACCTCGAAAGTCTACGGGCGCTTTGACGAGAGCATGACGGATCTCGCCGATACGATTGTGGCGGCTTCCTGGAGGGTGGTGGGAGAGTAATTTTTTTTGACTTCAATGTGAGTAAACGTTCACTTAAGGCGTGCCAACGTTTTCCATCTCAAAAAACGGTGAAGACCATTTTGCGAGACGGGGGAACTTTGAAAAATACGCCAGGCAATGGGGGAGAGATTGATGAGCAAGTCAACGGCGGAAAGGCTCTTGAAAGGGGTATCCGGCGTCTCTATCGAGTACCTGCGGGGGCTCGCCAGGGGGTGACCTGCCCCCGATAGTGATACCACTCCTTATGTTACCCCAGAAGCCAAT
>JAPYQX010000146.1:2600-7340 GCA_029937135.1 Nitrospinota bacterium | reverse complement strand
GTACTTTAGTTGGCCTTTAGGCCAACGAGGCAGAGCCCAAGTGGCAATAAATCACCGATTCTTCATGGCCGCCCTCCGGGGGCGATCCTTCTTTGCACCTCCTGGCTGGGGTTTCTGATCTACCGAGCGAACGGGCGCTGGCCCGGCAGGAAGGCGAGGTTGTTTGAAAATACATACAGGCAAGCCCTGCCCACCAGCGTGGGCACGGTTTCGGTGGTGGCCATGGCGACGGTCATGACGGTATCGGGAATGATTCAGGTTCTGGCGGCGGGGGTGGCGGATTTTTCCGGGGCGCTGTACCCCACTTTCGCCCCGGTGGTGGGGCTGATTGCTTGTTTTGTCACCGGGAGCAATACGAACGCGAATATCCTTTTCGGGAAATTCCAGGTTAGTGTCGGGGAGTTGTTCGGGAAAAACCCGGCGGTGCTCGCCGCCGGAACAGCGCGGGCGGCTCGGTGGGGAGCATGATTGCTCCGGCCAAGGTCCTGGTGGGCTGTTCGACCGCCGGCCTCTCGGGAAGGGAGGGGGAGGTGTACAGGCCGGGTCGGTCTTTACTGCCTGGTCCAGGTGGCGCTTGTCGGATTGCTGACCTTGTGGCTGGCTTCCTGATTATCCCGGGTTCTTCCGGAACTTCGGTGTGGGTGCGCCGAATTTCAGGAGCGGGCGCCGGGGAGGGTCTATTCGGGTTCGATGGCGCTGTTCTCCTCGAAATCGCGGACGGCGGCTCTCAGGTAGGCGGGAGCGCGGAGGGGGCGTCCCGTCTTCTCGTCAACGATGACGTAGGTGGCCAGGCAAGTGGCGAGATGCCTTCCGCTTTCTTTTTCGTACATTTCAAAATCCATTTGAAGGCTGGAGTTTCCAAACCCCGAAATCCGGGTGAAGGATTCGATCACCTCATCGAAGCGGGCCGGGGCGTGAAACTGGAGCCGCGTATCGACGAGATAGATATCGTGGCCCTGGCGCCGCACCTCGTTGTAGGGCACACCGATGCGGCGGAAGTAATCGAGTTGCGTGGTATCGGTATAGAGGAGATAGTTGGCGTTGAAGACAACGCCCTGTAAATCGGTCTCTCCGAAGCGCACGCGAAATTCGCTCTTGTAGCGAAAATCCTCTCTTGCCATTTTCAGCTCCCTCCGGCGGTTGACCGTATATTAAACGGAAACCGGGGCCGGGTTGAAGGGGGGCAGGGAGGCTTGTCCCTCTCAAGCCGTGGGCTATAATCCCTCCGGTTGCAGGATGAAAATCACTTTTGGATAAAAAACGCCTATTCGGGCTCGAAACCGAGTGCCGCCGGAGAATTTTTCATGATTAGTGTAGAAGAAGCGCAGGAGTCGATCCTCTCGCGAATCCCGATCCTGGGACGTGAGCGCATTTATATCGCCGACGCCCTGGGGCGGGTGTTGGCCGAGGATGTTTTTGCGTCCCGGCCGCTCCCCCCGTGGGCGAACTCGGCGATGGATGGTTACGCCGTCCGCGCCCGGGACATCGCGGAGGCCTCGCCTGAGTCCCCCGCCACGCTCCGAGTTATCGATGAGATCCAGGCCGGGTTCGAATCCGACAAGAGCCTCGGTCCGGGCGATGCCATCCGCATCATGACGGGAGCTCCGATTCCGGGTGGGGCGGACGCGGTCGTGATGGTGGAGCTGACCGAGTGCGGGGGCGGGGATGAAGTCCGTATCCTCCAGGCGATGCCGGAAGGCGAGGCAATCAGAGCGCCGGGCGAGGATGTTCGGAAGGGCGAGCGGGTGTTCGAGGCGGGGGCAATCCTTCTTCCCCCCGCGATCGGAATGTTGGCCGGGATGGGAAGGGCGAATGTTTATGTCACCCGCCGCCCCCGGGTCGCCATACTCTCGACGGGCGAGGAGTTGGTCGAACTCCACGAGGAGCCCGCCCCCGGACAAATTTACAACTCGAATTCCTATGCTCTTGCGGCCCAGGTGAGGGAAGCGGGCGGAGAGCCAATCCTTCTGGGAATCGCCCGCGACAACGCCGAGGATCTCGAGTCCCATTTGCGCGACGGCCTGGCGGCCGATCTCATTCTCACGAGCGGGGGCGTATCGGTCGGGGATTTTGATCTGGTCAAAAGCACGTTGGGCGATCTCGGAAACGAGATGCACTTCTGGCGTGTCCGGATGAAGCCTGGAAAGCCGATGGCGTTCGGCACCCTGGAGGGGCGGCCGGTGTTCGGGCTGCCGGGAAACCCGGTGTCCACGATGGTGAGCTTTGAGCTCTTTGTCCGCCCGGCACTCATGAAAATGCAGGGGAAGAGCATCCTGCACCGGCCCCTGGTTTTGGCGAGACTTCTCGCGCCGCTCTCGAAATCCCCCGAGCGGCGCCATTATGTCCGCGCCCTGGCCCACTGGGAGGAGGAGGGGTGGACGGCCACGGCCGTTGGGGTGCAGGGCTCGAATATTATTCAATCGATGGTGCGGGCTAACGCGCTGATTATTTTTCCGGAATACGAGACGGAACTCGCCGAAGGGTGCCAGGTCCAGGTGGTCCTCCTCGATGAGGGCGCGGCCCTGGGCCCGCGGCCGGACCCGGATGCGCTGGTGGCCGCACCGCGCAATGCTGAAATATGAGCGCCCCCCCTGAGAAATTCGATTTTCCCGCCGCCATCCTCGCGGGAGGGAAGAGCCGGAGAATGGGCCGGGACAAGGCGTTTCTCCCGATGGAGGGGGGGGCAGTGGTTTCCCGTGTCGCTGACTCGCTCAAGGAAATTTTCTCGGATGTATTCGTGGTTGCTAACGATCCGCTCCCCTACGAGGCGCTGGGTTTTCGCGTGGTGGCCGATATTCTCAAGGGAAACGATTCATTGGGCGGCCTTCACGCGGCGGTGGCCTCCGCCGGCGGCGGCCACGTTTTTGTCACCGGCTGCGATATGCCCTCGCTTCAGGCCCCTCTTTTGAGGGGGTTGGCCTCCCGGGCCGAAGGGTGGGACGTGGTCGTCCCGATACTCAGGGATTTTCCAGAGCCCCTCTGCGCGGTCTATAGTTCCGGTTGCGAGGCCCCGATTCGCTCGCGGATAGAGGCGGGCGAACTGAAGATGATCAGCTTTCACCCGGATGTCCGGGTCATGCGTGTCGAGGAGGCGGAATGGCGCGCCTGGGATCCGGGCGCCCTGTCTTTCCGGAATCTCAATACGCCCGGCGACTATGAAGTGGCGGCGGGCGGAAAATAACGCAACAGGGAGGAATCGATGGGCGCGGAGGAAAATATTCAATCCCTTGGGATCGCTCTGCCGCCGGCCCCGGCGCCGGTGGGGGCCTACGTCCCCTACGTTTTAACCGGCTCCCTTCTTTTTATTTCTGGGCAAATTCCGCTCAAGGAGGGGAATATGCTTCATCCGGGGAAAGTTTCCCGGGATGTGGGGGTCGAGGAAGCCCAGGAATGCGCCCGTCAGTGTTTTTTGAACGCCCTGGCGCAGGCCAAGGAGGCTTTGGGCAGTCTCGACAGGGTGACCCGGGTGGTTCGAATGTCGGGTTTTGTTGCCTCCTCGGAGGGATTCACGGACCAGGCGATGGTTATGAACGCGGCCTCGGAGATGGCTGTCCAGGTGTTTGGCGAGGCAGGAGTTCATGCGAGGCTGGCGATCGGAGCGGCGGAGCTTCCTCTGGGAGCAGCGGTAGAACTTGAAGTGATACTTGAGATTAATGGAGGGTAAGTTTTGAAATAGCTTTAGAAAGGCGAGAATTCGAATCCTTGGCGCTTGAACATATCGACGTCCTCTACAGGGGTGCGCTCCGGATGTGCGGTAATCAGGCGGACGCCGAGGATTTGGTTCAGGATGTCTATGTCCGTGCTATCCGCTTCTATCAACAGTTCCAACCTGGAACCAATATCCGAGCATGGCTGTTTAAAATCCTCAAAAACACCTATATCAACCGATTTCGCAAAAATGCGCGTACTCCGACCCACGTGGAACTTGAGGAATCCGAGCATCAACGCTCGGATTCCGAGTCCTTTTATGCCGGTCACTCGAAAGTGGCAGGGCCCGAGGCCGAATTTTTTAACCGTCAGGCGGCGGACACCATCAAAAAGGCGCTTTCCGAGATTCCCGATAATTTCCGGAGAGTTGTGATTTTATCCGATCTCGAAGGCTTCTCTTACAGAGAGATCGCCGAAATAGAGGAATGCCCCCTTGGAACGGTCATGTCCCGCCTCTACCGGGCCCGGCGGATGCTCCAGGGCATTCTCACTAAATACGATGAATCAACTGAAAAATAAGGGATAGCGGGATTAAATCTGGAGGTTAGCGGGATATACTTGAAATTATTTTCCGTTTCCGGTGTTAAGTTGAACGGAGGGGGATTTCGGCTAAACCACTAGAATTGATGGAATTAGCCGGAACTTTTATAATCGAATCACTTTATTAGCTCCCGAACCATTGACGGGTGCTTTTGAGCAGGCTGAGTAGAGGATTGAGATGACCCAGGAAGAAGCCGTTCGTTATATCGATGCCTATATCGACAACGAGTTGGATGTAAAGGACGCCTTGGAGATTCAGGGCTGGATCGAGAAGGACGAGGTTTGCAGGACGGAGTACGAGCGTATCCTCGCCCAGAAGGAGATGCTCCGCGGCAAACTGGGCGAGGAAGGCCCGGGCGCTTCCAATCTTTTGAAGCACCGCGTGAGGAAGGCCATTCGCCGTGAGGGACTGAGGCAAACGGTTTGGTTCCGCCCCTCGGTGGCCGCCGCCGCCGTTATCACGTTCCTGGTCCTCGGCTGGGCCGGATACCA
>JAPYQX010000146.1:0-2500 GCA_029937135.1 Nitrospinota bacterium | reverse complement strand
CGGTGGCCGCCGCCGCCGTTATCACGTTCCTGGTCCTCGGCTGGGCCGGATACCATGATGATCTACATGGTGGAGACGGGGAACCCCCTCGATGTCCGATCGAGCGATATTCGGGCCGTTTCCACCTGGCTCGCCGGTAAATTCCGGCAAAAAGTCAATACGCTTGAGCTTCAAGGAGAGATGGTTGGCGCCCGCCTCTGCCCGTTCGCCGGGCAAAAAGGGGCGATGATCCGCTATCTCCGCAACAATAAAAACATGGCCCTCTTCATAGGGGAAGCCAGTGGGAT
The DNA here is from genome assembly GCA_029937135.1 of Nitrospinota bacterium. Lineage (GTDB taxonomy): Bacteria > UBA8248 > UBA8248 > UBA8248 > UBA8248 > UBA8248. The sequence goes on along the minus strand of JAPYQX010000146.1, from coordinate 2,213 downwards.
CCGGTATTCATTGCCAATGGTTGCCAGTTTCAAGGTCAATGGCCACAAAATATTCCAGGCCGAAAAAGATGGCTACAAACTCGCCTTCTGGCGAAAGGGCATGTGGTTTTAGGCCCTCGTCCTGGAAAACGGGTCGGAAAAGAACGAGATTAAGAGTATTTTGACCCAAACCACCTTCAAATTTTAATCGGGGATTGCCCTCCCCGGCCCCAAAAGCCCCGGTGATTCGGGGCTTTTTTTGTGTCCCTTGATTAAACGCTTCTCTTCCATTGGGAGAGCGGAGGGGTATAATTGAATGAGGGGTTCATGGTTTCGCTCGATGTCACCAAACTCAAAACAAGAGAGGTCCGCATGATTCGCCGAGTATTTCCTCTGACGCTTATTTTCCTGGTTTTCCTGGTTTCGGGAGTTCATGGGGCTAGTTTGTCCGTCCTTCGTGAAATCGAAGGGGTGTTCACAAAGATCGCCGATCGCGTAAAGCCCGCCGTGGTCAGCATCCGGGCGGAAAGCCGTGTCGCTCGGGTGAGGCGCAAGCCGGGCGGGGATAAAAATAAAAAGAAAGCTCCTCCCCATCCGAGGGGTTCCCGTTTTTCCTCGGGCTCGGGGTTCATCATCGATTCAGAGGGCTACATTCTGACCAATAACCATGTCGTCGCGGGCGCAAGACGGTTGCGTGTACGCCTCTCGGACGATTCGGTGTATTGGGCGAAAGTCATCGGCACCGATCCCTACACGGATCTGGCGCTGATCAAGATTGACGCCAAGGGACCGCTCCCGACGGTCGAACTGGGAGACAGCGAAAAACTCAGGGTGGGCCAGTGGGCAATCGCGGTAGGCGACCCCTTTGGCATTACGCGGACTTTTACGGTGGGCGTGGTCAGCGGAATGGGCCGGACGGGCGTGGGTGTCGCCCGCTATGAATATTTCATCCAAACCGATGCGGCCATCAACCGGGGAAACAGCGGGGGGCCGCTGCTCAATATCGAAGGCGAAGTAATCGGGATCAATACGGCCATTTCGGCGCCCGGAAGCGGAATTGGTTTTGCTATTCCGATCAACATGGCCCGCGATGTCGTGAAGTATCTGAGGCGGATGGGCACCTTTCCTCGGGGCTATCTCGGGGTGACGATACAGCCGGTTGGAAATGACATGGCTCATCTGCTCGGACTCAGGGGACCCTCGGGCGCCCTGGTGGGTTCTTTGCTCAAGGGTGGTCCCGCTCAGTATGCGGGGGTCAAGGCGGGTGACGTTATCGTAGGCATTAACGGGAAAAAAGTGGACGATACGGCTCATCTTCAGCGCCTCGTCGGGTGGACGCCGCCCGGCGAAGCGGTGAGCCTCGATGTTGTTCGTTATGGCAAACGGGAACGCCTTAGCGTGACGTTGATCAAACTTCCCGACGCGCCCAACCGGGGGAAAAAACTTGTCCCGGCGATTCAGGACGATAATGCTGAGAAGGGCGCATACGGGATGAATATCGAGAACCTGACGCCCGAGCTGATGAAAAAGAATCAGTTGACCACCCCGGCGGGGGTGTTCGTCAGCGAGGTGAAGTCGGGCAGCCGCGCCTTCCGGGACGGTCTCCGGGCGGGGATGGTGATTCGGGAATTCAGCTACCGCGCACCGGGGGATCGGACGGCTCCGGTCCGTGTCAAGATACGGAACCTCGATGAGTTCGAGGGTGTCCTGCGAAAAATTCCGGCCGGGTCGAATGTACTGGCCCGCATGGGCCGGGGGACGGTTCAGGGCGAGAGGACTTTCTTCATGGTCCTTCGGAGCATCCGGGCGAAATAAAACCGTTTTCTTCTTGAGGGGGGAGATTTCATCGCAGTGGTTGAAGGGGAGCAGCCACCGCCAACATCGAAAGGAGTAGTCTCGATGAGCCGGTATGCAGGAATAATATCCTTGGCGCTGTTTTTATCGGTAATGGCCGGGCCGGGCCCGGTTGTGGCCAGCCCCGAGGAGGAAATTCGCACCCTTCTGCCGAAAGACGCAATTCCCTCGATCAACGACCCGAAATTCGCCTCGGTCAAGGAGGCGGACAAGTTCATGAGCCCCGACGAGATGGTTATCGGCGTGAATATGAACGGTGACCGCCGGGCTTATTCGGTTCCCCTGCTCAGCTCCCATGAAATTGTCAACGATGTGGTGGGAGGGCGGAAGATCGCCGTCACCTGGTGACCGCTTTGTTATACGGCCATCGTGTATGACCG
>JAPYQX010000145.1 GCA_029937135.1 Nitrospinota bacterium | reverse complement strand
AGGTGTCGCGTGTGAATGGGCCCGCGGCTTCAAAACAGGATCTGGCCATCGGGCCTGCGGTATGTCTGATGCGTTTTTCGGTCGCCCTGGACGCGCGGCCCGATTTTAATGCCTGGCTCGGCCGGGAGCATTTCGGCGAGGCCGCGAGGATTGAAGGGTTGCGCTCTTTCCGCCGCTATCTGGCGGTTCAGGGAGAGCCGGAAAATCTTCTTTTGTACGAGTTCGAATCCGTAGAGGCTCTTCAGGCCGGGAGCGTTGAGCGCACCTGGACAACCCCGTGGGCGGAGAAAATCTCCCCGTCGGTGGCGCACGATGAAAATTCGCGGGTTCTCTACCGCCGGATATGGAGCCAGTGTTAGTCCCATATCGTCACTCGATAATGTCACTCGATAATCGTCCGCGCTCCGATAGCCGGTTCCCCGTGACCCAGGCCGGGCAGCTCCCAAACCCCCGCCCCGACGGGGTTTCCCTCTCCCTGAATATTCGCGTCGATGACACACGGCGCATTCGCCTTTATGGCTTCCTCCACCGCCTCGCCGAGATCCTGCGCTTTATCGACCCGGACACCGTTGATACCGGCGCTACGCGCCATAGCGGCGAAATCGGGGTTGTAGGGTTCCGATGATTTCGGGTCCTTGAAATCGGTGACGAGTTCCCGCCCATCAAGATAGCCGCGCTGCAGGCCGCGGATGGAAGCGTAAGCGTAGTTGTTCCATACCACCCAAATAGCGGGGATATTGTACTCGACCGCGGTGGCCATGACGTTTGCGTGCATGAGGAAGGCGCCGTCTCCGCACACCGACAGGCAAGGTCTTCCCGGCGCGGCGATCGCGGCCCCCAAAACGCCCGCGACTCCGAAACCCATGGCCCCGAAACCCATGGAACCGATAAGCGAGAGCGGGTTTTTGGGGGTGCAATACTGGATGAGCCAGTTATGGTGAATGCCCACGTCGCTCACCAGAATAGCGTCGTCGGGGAGCGCTTTGTCGATCTCGTGTGCCGCGCGCTGGGGATGAATCGGGGAGGTGTCGGTCTGGTAGCCGGGGGCGGTCCATTCTTCCCAATCGTTGCGCCAGCTGTCGATATCGCGGAGCCAGCCTTCTCTGGCCGCCGGAACCTCATTTTTCGTTTTCCGGGCGTCGAGTTCGTCGAGCACTTGTCTGAGGAAAATCCGAACGTCTGCCATGAGGCCGAGGGCAACAGGGTAGTTGCGGGCGATTTCCTCGGGGTCGATATCCACATGAATCAAGCGGGTGGGAGGAATATTGAACGAATAACCCGGCAGCCAACTGCTGGATGTCCGGTCGTCGAAACGGACGCCGAGGGCCAGGAGGACATCGGCCTGCCGGGCGGCATGGTTCGCCGGGTAGGTTCCGTTCCGGGCGATGAGGCCAAGCGATAGCGGGTGCTTGGTGTCGATGGCGCCTATGCCGCTCGAGGAACTGACCACCGGAATCTGGAGCCGCTCGGCCAGCCTGAGCATATCCTCCGCCGCGCCGCCGTACTTGACCCCCTGACCCACCATGATGACGGGATGTTTGGCCTCAAGGAGCATATCGACCGCTTTTTTCACGCCGTCGGGGTCGGCTCCGCATCGGCACGAGATATTGGCGTTCCAGTCTTTCGCCTGGGGCATTTCGAGGTCGGTTTCTTCCTTGAAAATATCGAAAGGGACATCGAGGACCACGGGACCCGGGCGGCCGGTGACCATGGTTTTCCATGCCTGGCGAGTGAAGAGAGGAACCTGCTCGGCCCGGGTGGGTTGGTAAACTCGCTTGCAAAAAGGTTTGACGGCCGAGGGAAAATCCGCCTGATAGTGACGATAGGCCTCCTGGAAAGCGCCTCTGTTGAATTGATCGGTGGGGATGTTTCCGGTAATGGCGAAGAAGGGGACCGAATCGAAAAAAGCGTTGGCGAGGCTGATGGGCATATTGGCCGAGCCCGGGCCGCAGGAAGTGAAGGTGGCGGCCGGCCGGCCGGCGACCCGGTAGTAAACGTCCGCCATGAAACCCGCGACGGACTCGTGGCGGACCGAATAGGTATTAATATCGTCTGATCGCTCATAGAGGGAGTCGATGAAACTGATGTTTCCGTGTCCGCAAAGACCAAAAAGGTCGGTGGTTCCTTCCTGAATCAGATAGTCGGTAATAATTTGACCGCCGTTCATTCGACTCAAGGCCTCACTCCTTATGATAGATGTGGATGAAGATGATAGATGTGGATGAAGTAATTTTTTTTGGTGTTATCCAATCCGGGGGAGTACTTCCCGCCCCAGCATCTCGATTATCGCTATACGCTCTTCAAGGCTGAAAGGCATGGCCACGAGAAAAGTCTCGACGTTCATATCCGCCAGCCCCTCGAATCGGCTGACGACATCGGAGGCCGTGCCCACGATTCCGAACCGGTCGATCATGTAGTCGGTTACGTAATTGGCGTTCTTCGTTTCGGGCCCAACGTCGGTTTCGTCGTAATTTTCGCGAAAAGTCTTCGCCTCCGGCAAAAATTCCTCGGGAACCGCGTGATAAGCGACGCGAAAGTTCTGGTTTGCGAATGAGGTGATGCGAGGCTTGATAGCCTGGCGCACCTTCTCCCGGTCATCACCGAAGCTGAGGAGTCCGTCGATCCAGACGGGAACGCTGCCCTTCGGCTTTCCGGCGGCGGCCTCTCCCTCCACGACGCAGCCTCGCACCCATTCGATGGTTTCAGGGGAGAGGCCCGCGAGCGTGATCAGGCCGTCGGCGAGTTCTCCGCCCAGGGCAAGAGTTTTCGGGCCGCCCGCGGCCAGGTAGACGGGGAGGTCCGGCTTGCGCCAATTCGAGGTGAGGGTTTGTCCTTCGTAATCGACACTCTCACCGCCCAGGAGTTTTTTCAAAACGGTTAGCGACTCGCGCATGGCGTTCAGGCGGACGGCTTTTTTTCCGATGAGGTGGACGGCGGTGTCTCCCGTGCCGATTCCCAGGAGCATCCTGCCACCCGAAATATCGTCGATTGAGCCGGCGGCGTTCGCGGTTACCGAGAGGTGGCGGGTGAGGGGGTTGGTCACGCATGTCCCGATCATCGCCGTGGCGGTGATTCTGGAGGCGAGGGCGAGCATGGTGTAGGGATCGTGCACATGAAACCGGGAAAGGGATACGCTGTCCGCGAACAGGATGGGACCGAATCCAATATCCTCGGCTTTTTTAACGAAGTCCAGAATTTCGCCAATCGGCGGAAAATCCTGCGTGGGTCCGATATGCAGTCCAACGCGCATCCCATAGCTCCAGGAAATTAACTCCGGTGTACCTATCTACTTGAATTTCGACAGCCTGCGGACCATGCCGGCAAGGGCGGCGAAAGGTGGATTTTCCATTGAGCCAGTGAGAATAGCATATCAATTTCAGTGCATCCATGAGCTCACGCTTTGATCCCCAGGGCCGCTCAAGTTAGGATAGGTAAAAGAAAAACTCTGTAATCTCTTGGCGGCAGTGGGGCATAACCGTGTTCTTGGGCCGATGCCTCATCCCGGATTTCGATGGGGGCGATCTGGAGAAACTTCATAATTTTTTTAATAGGGGATAGCGAAGATGGGAATTAGTTTCAGTCTCCACCTGGTTCCGGACGATATTGCTCTGTTGGCGAAGCGGGCGAGGTTCGCCGAGGAAAGCGGCTTTGATCAAGTTTGGGTGGCGGAGAGTCACCTCACCTGCCGGGACCATAATGTCGCTCTTGCCGTTGCGATTCAGAATACCTCCACTATTAAAATCGGTCCCGGTGTGACGAACCCGGTCCTCCACGACAACTCAGTCGCGGCGAGCGCCATCGCCACCCTGGACGAACTGGCGGGAGGCAGGGTCCTTTTCGGCATCGGATCGGGAGATACGCCCGTCTACACGCTCGGCAAAAAAATGGCCCGCCTCGCCACCATGCGAACGTCCATCCATCAGATCAGAAGTTTCATCCGGGGCGAGGAGGTTGAGTACGCCGAAGGGGTTAATGTCAAGATATGGAGTGAGCGCGATATACCCATCTATACCTCGGCGGAGGGGCCCAAGACTCTTCAGATGTCGGGTGAAATCGCCGACGGCGTGTTGGTCGGATCGGGCGTATACGAGGAAACCATTGGCTGGGTAATGAAGCATCTCAACGCGGGAATCGCCAACCGGGATGCCAGCCTCGGCGAGATGGATATCATTTTCTGTGCGGTCGTTTCCGTGGATCGGGACGGCAATGCCGCACGGGAAAAAGTGAGGTCCAGGGTGGCGAACCGCGCGCATCATAATTTCAGGATGACGCTCGATTCGGTTCCCGAGAAATTCCGGCCCGAGATTCAGAACCTTCTCGACAACTTCGATGTGAGCAACTGGCGTCACCCGAAGCATGTGCCCCTGATAACCGACTACATTCTCGACCGCTTCACGATTACAGGCACCCCCGAGGATTGTGTGAAACGGTTCAAGGAGATTGAGGGTTATGGCGTGAAATCCATCATGATTGATCCGCCTTCGCAGGATTTTGACGAATCGCTCGAAATGTTCGCGAAAGAAGTTTTGCCTCATTGCGTTTAAGGGAGAGCGGAGATTCCATGTCAGACCGCAGCCGGTTGGGTCATAAATGGGTTACCGAGGAGTTTTATAAGGTCCTCGATGTTTATGGATTTCGCGCGACGATGTTCGTTGAGTGGGGGTTTCGCCCGGCCGATGTGAAGCGCACGACGGAGCGAATCAAGGTGCCCGGCGCGGTGGTCAAGGAGTGGGTGAGAACAGCGGCCCAGGAAGAAGCGTTCGCCCGGGAGGCCGAGACGGCCGGGCACCGGGCAAGCGCCGCGGAGTTCTATTACCGCGCCGCTCTCTACTATGGCCCCGCTTGCGGCACCATTCACACCAACAACTCCCGGAAGCTTGAACTCTACGGCAAGATGATCTCTTGCTATGAAAAATTCATCGCCCTTTTTGACGAGGCACCTGTCGAGCGGGTGGAAATTCCGTTTGAAAATGGAAAAACCATACCCGGAATTCTTCAGGCCGTCCCCGGCGTCGAAAACGCACCCTGTGTCCTTGTCGTACCCGGCATGGACACCATCAAGGAATATATGCCCAGCCCATACCACAACCATTTCCGCCGGCGCGGCCTGGCCACCCTCAGTATCGACGGTCCCGGGCAGGGAGAGAGCAACACCCGGGAAACCTGGGTGACGCTTGATAATTTCGAGCGTGCGGGCTCCGCCGCGATCGATTACCTGGAGACCCGTCCCGAGGTGGATGCCAACCGCGTGGGTCTCTACGGATGGAGCATGGGCAGCTACTGGGGGCCGCGCATCGCCGCTCACGACGAACGCCTCAAGGCTTGTGTCGGTGCGATGGGAGTTTATCTTCAGAAGGATTCGATCTTCAAGTCTGGGAAGCCCGCCTACCGCGCGAACTATATGTATATGTCCGACATCCATGATGAAGACGATTTCGACGCCATGGCCGATCAAATGACTCTTGAACCGTTGGCCGGAAAAATACGCTGTCCAACGCTTCTGGCGATGGGGGAGTTCGACGAGCTTTGCCCGCTCGAGGACGCCGAGCGTCTTTTCGATATGCTTCAGTGTCCCAAGGAACTCTGGATCTATGAAAATGAAACGCATACGTTCGGATCGCGGCTTCCCGATTTCTACCTTTCGGTCGCGGACTGGCTCCTTGATGCGCTGGACGGGAAGTTTGGCGAAGGCCATGCGAAAAGGAACTTTATCGAGGCCCGTTGATGGATAGGAAAGAGAGTATTCGAATTCAAAGAGGGGGATTTCACATAGGGAGGGAAAGATGATGAAGCGAATCGGATGGATTGGTGTGTTGGTGGCTGCTGTATTTTTGGTATCGGGATTTGTGGGCTTGTCAGCCGAGACAGCTTCCGCCCAGAAGTGAATTACAATGAAAGGTGGGCAGATTCGGGGCGCTTATAACAGATGGACTAGCGCCTATGCCGTATATCTGACAAAAGAACTTGACGGAGTCCAGGTGTCTTCCGAGTCCTCGACCGGAGCTTCCGAAAACGTTCGTACGGTGAATTCAGGTGCGGTCGAATTGGCGCTCACTTTTTCGAGTGAAACGTATTTAGGCTATCCTAGTAAGGCCCATTACAAAAAACCCCAAAAAAATATACGTACGATGACCTACCTCTTTGGTTCGGTGGGACATCTGCTCGTTCCCGCTAACAGTTCGGTGAAAACAATTTATGATCTCAAGGGGAAAACCTTGTCGATGGGCGGCCCCGGATCGGGCTCGGCCAAGAATCTGACGAATCTCGTCAAGCATCTGGGCCTCTGGGGTAAGTTCAAGGCCGTTTACCTGGGCCGAAAAAGCCCCGATGCGATGCGGAACGGCAAAATCATCGGATACAACTGGCACCCCGGCCTTGGCAACGCCATGATTCGGGATACGGCCACGATGATGAAGATTCGCTTCATCAACATGGACGCTCCCGCCAGGAAGTCCGGCTTTTACAAGAAATTTCCCTACTACGGGCCTACGGTGATTCCTGCGGGCGTTTATCCCAACGTCAACGTGGACACGCCGACCTTTGGCACCGGAAGCGTCATGATCGCCAACAAGAACGTTTCCTCGGATTTGATTTACAAGATCATGTCGGCGATCTATTCCGAGAAAGGGAAAAAATATATTGTCTCGGCCGCTGGCAAGGTGGCTAAAGAATTGTCGATTAAAAACGGCCTGAAGCTGATCAACTCACCGCTCCACCCCGGGGCCGTCCGTTTCTGGAAAGAGAAGGGGAAGAAAATTCCCGCGAACCTTATGCCTTAATTGGGCTGATTTAGAGGTAACGAACCAACTCCCCCCGCGGGCAAGCCCGCGGGGGGAGCTTCTTTCGAGGGTGAGATGGCGGCTGCCGGCGACGATATTCAAGAAAAATCCCCGGACATCGGAGGGAGCCATGCATCCGAGCTCACCGGCGCCTGGAAATGGGTCTATCAGAGCATGGCGGTTGCCCTGGGATTATTCGCCTTATGGTCCGCCGGACCGGGAATCCCAGAGGATAATTTCCACCTCGGCTTTTTTACCCTGATAACGTGGATTCTCTCCTTTCTCCTTTATCCCGGGCGAAAAGGGTCGCCGTGGATCCCCCCGTCCGGGGCGGACCTGGCACTTGCGGCGGGGTTCACCGTCCTCATCGCGCATGCCATTCTCCGCGCCGACAGCGTTTCGGAAAACGGCGCCGGGCTCACCGACTGGATAGGCTGGTTGGCCGCCGCCGCTATAGCGGTATTTTCCTTGCGCAGGTCCCAGGTAATCAATTTCGCCCTTATGGGGCTGTCAATCGTCTGCCTGGGATACTTTGTTCAGAGCTATCTCGAACTCCAGGAC
>JAPYQX010000144.1 GCA_029937135.1 Nitrospinota bacterium | reverse complement strand
GGTCCGCTCCCTACGCACCCTCCTGCGCGGCATGGGCGGACACGGGCCGCCACATTCGGTCTACTACGAGTTCGACGAGCGGGCCGGAAAGCTTGAGGCCGGCCGCCGGATGCTCGAAAAATACAACTGCCAGGGTTGCCACGTCATCGAGAACTGGGGAGGCGACCTCCGCCGGCGCTATAAGGAGAGGAACAATGGCCCTCCCCTCCTGACCGGCGAGGGCAAGAAAATCCAGCCCGGCTGGTTCTACGGGTTCATGAATAACGTCGTCACCCTCCGGCCCTGGCTGAAGGTGCGGATGCCCAGCTTCGACATGCCGCAAAAGGACATCGCCGCCCTCGTGGATTACTTCGCCGCCCTCGACGGCAAGCTCCGCACCTATGTGCATTTCGACAAGACCCAGGTGAAGGCCGAATCGGTGGCCACCGGGCGCGAGTTGTTCAATAAGGCGGAGTGCTTCTCTTGTCACGGCGTGTGGCCGCCGCCCCGGGGCGCGGAGCCGCCCTCGGCCCCGGACCTTTCGTTCACGAAAAACCGCCTTCGCCCCGGTTGGATAATCGACTGGATCAGCAACCCGCAGAAGATTGTTCCCGGCACCAAGATGCCAATCTTCTTCGAGGGGGCCGGCGCCAAGGCGAAAATCCTCTCGGGAAAGCGGACCGGAAAAGAAGAGGGCCACTGGATGTACGCTCTCACCACGGCGAGTGAAGCCGAACTCGCCGAGGAGCAACCCGCCACCCTGCGCATCGGGAGCAAGTCGCTCATCGTGACCGTCGCCGAGATCGAAGAGAAAACGATCACGGTTTCGAGCCCCGAAAACCTAGGGGCCCAGTTTGGACAGGCCGAAATTATCAGCCACGGCGAGCCGATTGACGAAAACCTCCTCGGAGGCGATGGGCTCCGCCAGATCGAAGCGCTTCGGGACTTCCTAATGATCGGAAGTAATTTCAAGGCCGCCGAAGCGCCCAAAAAAGGGGGCGAGGGCTAGACCCCTCCCCAAATCCTCCCGGCCGGACGAATTCCACCGCCTCCCTGCCCCGGCAGGGAGGCGGTTTTTTTTATCCGTAACTCCTTCCTGACTTTACCCGTAAATCCTGGCCAAAATTTTCGCCAGTGAATTTCACACCTAACCGGGCGGGCCGCCCAACCGGCACCGAGTAGAGATCCACCCGAAGAACGGGAATCCGTATTCGTCGAGGACTCAAGTCGTGGTTTGGGAGCCGAGGCTTGAGGGTTGAATCTTGGGCCTTAAAGCTTGAGGCTTTGGAGTCGAAGCATGGGGATTGAAGCTTGATGATTTGGAGCCGAAGCTTGAGGCTTTCGGGCGGCAGGGCCAAATTCGTCTAAACAATTCCCAACCGGCGGCGCTCATCATTAGTGCGGATATGAGCCGCCCGGATGGGCATGGGAATCCGGTAGCGGGGAGAGACTTCCAACGTGTAGTGAATAGCGCCCTCCAGATCGATTCGGTGACCCGGCGAGACGTAGAGGGGCTTGATCCCCATCCGTGTCCTGAGAACCGCTCCCACGGTTTCTCCTTCAGGCGCTTTCAGGGGCTCCCATGCCCCTTTCCCCCCGTCCGCTCCCCTGCCTCCCCCCACAACCGGCTTTTGGCGCAACCCACCGAGGGGACATTCAACCGCAGCCCCAGATGAGAGGCAATGCCCAACCCCCGGGGATGGGCGATTCCCTGGCCGTCAAAAAATACTAGATCGGGCATCCGGGAGAGCCCCTCGAAGGCGCGTTCGAGCAGGGAGCCTTCCCGAAAGGAGAGAAGGCCCGGAACGTAGGGAAACGATAGCTCCCCCACGGCAAGCGATTCTTCGATCACCTCAAGTTCCGGGAAGGAGAAGACCACGACACCCGCCACGGCCCGGCGGCCGAAACGCAGGTGGGAGATATCGCCCCGGCCACGGTGCGCGGAGGACACTCGATCGGGGTGAACCTGAGCCTGTCACGGAGGGAGAGCTGAAGCTCGCGGGCTTCCTTCGGGGAAAGGTTCCAGGAATGCTCCAAGGGGGAGAGACGCCGGTTTCTTCCGCCGCCGCTCTTCATCGGCCGCCCTTCACGGGAATTTCATGGATATCAGGGATACGGGCATCAGGATGCTTGCATCAGAATTTCGCGGGCGCCACGCTCGGGGCGGCGCTGCCGTCCGCCTCGGTTTCGCTTTCGTTGTCGTCGAGGTCGTGGCCCAGCAATCTCTTCATCTTGAAGATTTTCTCCGCGCCACCGATGACGATGAGAATATCCTCTTTCCTGACCACGTAATTCGCGCCCGGATTGTAGGTGTAACTGTCCGAGCCCAGCGATTTGACGGCGACGATCAGGAGGCCCGTCTGGCGCGGAAAATCAACGTCCAGGAGCGATTTGCCAATCCAGTCGTGTCCTTCCTCGAGGACCCTGATCTCTTCGATGCGGAGGGTCTTGTCCTTGTCGCGGAGCATCGTGTCGAGGAAGGAGACGACTGGATTGGCGAATCGCCTCAGACGCCATGCGCAGACCGCCTATGAAATCGGCCATGACGGTTCCGTTGGCGCCCACCCTTTGGAATTTCTGGCGCTTTCACGGTCGAAGACGCACGAAATAAGCCGGATGGTGGCGTTCAGCTCCCGCGCCGAGAGGACGACGAGGAGATTTTCGCTGTCCGTGCTCAGCGCACTGATCAGGCCCCTGGCGTGCTCCAGGTTGGCCATGACCAGGGTCTGCTCCCGGGTGGGGTCGCCCTCGATGAAGAGAATATCCTCCCCGGGGAAAACATCCTTGAGCCCGGAGATGTCCTTGTCGATGACGACATGGGGGTTTTGGTCTTGATGAGCTCCTCGAGGGCATAGCGGCCCTCTCCCCGGTAGCCGCACAATATGAAGTGATTACGCATACGCTGGATTTTTTTATTCATTTTCCGGCCCCTCAAGTAATCCATCAGGTGACCTTCGACCAGAAATGCGGTGAAAGTACCCATTCCATAGGCCAGAATACCCATCCCGCTGAACAGGAGGAAGATCGTGAAGATGCGGCCATTGGTGCTCAGGTCGCGCACCTCGCCATAGCCGACCGTTGTAAGGGAAATGACCGTCATATAGAAGGAGTCGAAGAAATTCCATCCCTCGATGGTCATATATCCCGCGACACCGGCCAGCAGGACCGCGGCCAGCACCACGAAGGCTAAGAGAAGGCGCTTCCAAAGTGACGACATAATTCGATGACTTCTCTCTTAATTATATAAAAATACCCATGGGGCGATTTTAACACAATCCAGGAGTGGCGGCGCGCCGGACGGGTGCGGCTGAATGAGCCTAATCCTGAAACGATTCTCCCAGAACCTCTTTTCAGCGTGTCTGGGGGGCAACGCGGAGGACGGAAAGAACGCCTTTCACATCCCTCGCTTTTTTCAGGACATCGTTGAGATGGTCCAGATCGTGAACCTGGACATCAAGGCGGATTCCCGCCCTGTCGTGGTGGGACTCGGCCTCGATCCGGGAGATGTTGCTCTCGCAACTCGCGATCACCGAGCTAAGCCCCGCCAGGATACCCGGGCGGTCCACCGCCTCCACCGCGAGGGTCACCGTGTGCATCTCGTCCTTTTTCTCTTGGCCCCAGGCCACATCGACCAGGCGCTCGTGGTCCCCCGAGAAATCTTGGACGCTCGCGCACATCTGGGAGTGAACCGTCACCCCCTTTCCGCGGGTGATGAACCCGATGATCGGATCCCCCGGAATCGGGTCGCAACACTTGGCAAACCGGATGAGAACATCGTCCTGTCCTTTCACGAGAATCGCCTTGAGCGATTTTCCGCCCACCCGCTGAACCAGACGCCGAATGGCGGATTTCTCGCGCTTCTCGTATCCCTGGACAACCTCCTTGGGAAGGAGGCAATGGATGACTTCACGGGCCGAAAGGCGGCCGAAACCGACCGAGACAAGGAGATCTTCCTTGTTCTGCTGATTTAGCTCACCCGCCGCGCCTTCGAGCCGATCATCGGTGAGATGGGTGGCCGCGTCAGCCTTGAAGCGGTTGAGCTCAAGCTCAAGGAGCTCGCGCCCCAGATCCGTTGATCGAAGGCGCTGCTCCTGGCGGACCCAGGCCCTGACCTGCTGCTTGGCCCGGGGAGTGACAATGAATTTCAGCCAGTCCCGGCCCGGCGTGCGGTGAGGGTTGGTGAGAATTTCGACGACATCCCCGTTCTCCAGCAAGGTGTTCAGCGGAACGATGCGGCCGTTCACCCTCGCGCCCACACAGTGGTGGCCGATTTCGGAGTGGATGGAGTATGCGAAATCGACGGGCGTGGCTCCCCGGGGAAATCTTCGGACCTCGCTATTGGGGGTGAAAACGAACACCTCGTCCGGAAACAGATTCAGACGCACCGAATCGACGAGATCCTTGGGGTCGGTCTCCTCCTGGAGGCTCTCCACGATGCGGCGGAGCCATTCGAACTTGTCGAATGAATCGTCGTCCTCGTCCTCTTCCTTGTAGCGCCAGTGGGCGGCGATCCCCTGCTCGGCCATCTGGTGCATCTCCCGGGTCCGGATCTGGAATTCCAGGCGCTGGCCGCGGGCGCCCATGACTGTCGTGTGGAGGGATTGATAAAGGTTGGCCTTGGGAAGAGCGATATAGTCCTTGAAGCGGCCCGGAATCGGCTTCCATAGCGTGTGAAGATGGCCAAGAACGGCGTAACAATCCTTCAACTCTTCGACGATGATACGCAGGCCCGAAATATCGAACACCTGATGGAAGTCGATTTTTTGCTCCCGCATTTTTCGGTGGATGCTGGAGTGGAGCTTGAAGCGGGCCGAAATCTCGGCCTTGAGTCCGGCCTGGCTGAGAGAATCGCACACCAAGGATTCCGTCTCCTCGAGAAAAGCCTTCCGGTCGGCGAATCCCTCCTTCAATTTGTCGTCGATTTCAGCGTACTCCACGGGGTGGAGATGGCGAAAAGCGATCTCCTCGAGTGCGCCCTTGAGCCACCCAATCCCCAGGCGGTTGGCCAGCGGCGCATATATTTGGGCCGTTTCGCGTGCGATCCGCTCCCGCCGTCCGGACGGCAAATACTCGAGCGTCATGGCGTTGTGCAGGCGGTCGGCCAGCTTGATCAAAATGACGCGAATATCGTGCGACATCGCGACAAGCATTTTTCGGTAGTTTTCCGCCTGACGAGCCCGGGCGTTGGAGTTATCGAGCCTGGCCAGCTTGGTGACGCCGTCCACGAGTTCGGCCACATGGTCGCCGAACAGATGGTTGATCTCCTCGATGGTCGCCGCCGTGTCCTCCACCGTGTCGTGAAGAATCCCGGCGGCAACGGTTTCGGGATCCTGGCGCATGATGGCCAGGATGCGCGCCACCTCGAGGGGATGGGAAACATAGGGCTCCCCCGAAAGGCGGGATTGCCCGCGATGGACCTTCGCGGTGTATATATAGGCGCGCGTAACGAGATCGGTGTGGCCCGAGGCGTACTCTTCCACCAGGTCTACGATGTCCATAATCCGGGCCGGTGGAAGGCCCTCGAGCCTGGGAGGCATTCCGTCTCTCCTCGTTCGGGTTCGCTCCGCTGAAAACGCTACCCGAGGGGAGGATATAGCGTCAAGAGAGGGACGTTAAGGCCTATGGCAAAAAAACCTCCCCCGGGGTGAGGAGGAGGCCAGGCGAACTGGAGAAATCGGCGATCAGTAGGCGCGGAGAGGGGAAACCACGAAATCCGCCATGCCGGGCGCCATGTAGTCGGACTCGGCGCTGTGGCGGTTCACTACGATGGCCCCCTTGTTGCAAATTTCAACACAAAGGCGGCAGCCCACGCAGGTACTCTGGTCCACGACGGCCACCGGGCTGTGATCGCGCTCGACCGAAGAGCGGGTCATGACGATGCAATCGAACGGGCATATGTCCACGCACCAGATACATCCCGTGCAATTCTCCTCGATGACAAAAGCCTTGGGCATTTCCTTGTGCTTGATATTCGAGATTCGGCCGCTGAATTGGTCCTGAATCGACTCGACCGGACAATACTTTCCGCACACCCCGCAATCGATGCACAGGGATGGGGTGATGACGTAAATCTCCCGGCCCTTGCCCTCGAATCCTTTGGCAGTGACCCCAATCCCGCTGTCACCCCGAATGGCGTACGTCGGACACACAGGCAGGCAGGCATCGCACCCGATACAATCAGCGAAGATAAAATGCGGCATCCGGTTTCCTCACAAAATATCCGGGCTGGGGGCGGTTGGCTAGCCCAAAGGGACGACGGCGCCAAATACCGGACTTCGTTGGCCATATATCCGTTTTCTCCCTTAATTGTCAAGCGATTCAGTGAAGCGGGACAGGCCGGCCAGACTTTGGAGACTTGCCTCCCCCCTCTTTTTTGTAGAGAATGCCCCCGTTCATTAGAGTGCGGCGTCGCAGCCCGAATAGCTTGGAACCGGGAGGTTTTACTCCGAGATGGAAGAATTCATCAAGATTTTATCGAAACCCGACAATATCCCCATCGCGATCATGGCGCCGCTTGTCATATTTTTTGTGTGGCTCTCGATTTCTCAGGGCCTCCGCCACGACAAGCTCAGCAAGGAAGGAAAAAAGGACGCCATCTACGACGAGATGATCCGCTAGCAACAAACCATGGGGGGGGGGCGCCCCGGCAACCAGGCTGGCCAGGCTGCATCCTCCCGCCGGGCTCCTCCTTGTCCGCCGCTATTTCCTCAAAAGGTTCCAGACGGGCGCTATATGATTGAAGTCATCGTTTTTGCCCTCATCCTAGGATTCCTCACTATCTTCTTCGTCAAGAAGACCACCACGAATATCGCCCTCGAAGACGATTTCGAAAAAAACCAGACCGACACCGAGGTCCAGGACCTCCGCCGAATGTCGCCCCAGGAGTTCGAGCGCGCGCTCAAGAACCTTCTCGAGGACATGGACCTAAGAATCATCGAGACAATTTGGGTGAACGACGCGGAAGTCGATATTCTTGCCTATAACCCGGCCCCCGTGATCGGAGGCGATTATATCGTTCACGGAATACTGGTGCCCGAGGGCCACTATGTGGACTCCATCCGCGTCATCGGACTCTCCGACACCGTTCGGGCCGAAAAAGCCTTGAAGGGAATCCTGGTATCGACCGGTTTCTTTACCGAGGAGGTGATGAAGTACACCGAGGGGGCCCCGATGGAGCTGATCAATGTGTCGAAATTCCGGGAGCTTCTCAGGGCGCGCGGCCTCCCTTGGCCCGCCTGAGAGGGATACCGCACGGAGAGCGAATCCGCGCCCGAAACGAAAAAAAGCCCCCTCAGCGAGGGGGCTTTTTTAAATCGGTCTTTATTATTTCAGCGCCGCTAGGCCAGCCAGCAAAAAACGCTCACCCCCACGACCGCTATCATCA